>JAADHA010000548.1 GCA_013152105.1 Oligoflexia bacterium
GCTGGAAGGCCGCGGTTTGATCGGTGCCGCAGGAGGAATACGCACGAGGTCTCCGCGGGGGGGAGCGCGGAGTATGCCACCAGTCGGAGTCGGTGCCGAAATCCTTGACGTCGATCAGGCGCGTCATCGCGTTGCAAGTGGATGCATCGGAACCTGATCCGCCTTCGGAGGGGTTCTGTGCCCGACGACATCGAAGAGGCGATCCGCTCTCTCCACCAGCAGCTCGCCGAGCTGGATCCTCGTCTACATCGTGTAGCGACAAGCGCTGGAGCACGGGCATCCTCCCCCACGGGGTGTTGTTCCGCGGAAAAGCCGAGGCGGGCATCCGCAATAAGCTCATTCGCAAGGGCTATATCCAAGGCATTATCGTGGTGGACAAGGCTGGGGCCGCCGATCGCAAGGGCATCTTCATGGTGGATGCCGCGCAACATCGACAACCAAGACGAGGACGACGTGCAGGACATCGAGGGGCACCTGCGTTGCTGTACTACCTCTTCGAGTACTCGGGTTGGCACCGATCAATTTCGGGCATTACAGCCACACCAATCATCTCGAGAGCTGTGTTTGCGGATATTGAGTTTCACGTCCCCTCCACCCTCGCCGAACAACAAGCCATCACCACCAAGCTCACCAAGCTCCGCCAGCTCAAGCAGGGCATGATGCGCGATCTCCTCACCGGCAGGATCAGACTGGCATGAGAGAGTCCCAGCACACCGAGTGGAAGCGCTCCTGGCGCGACGAATACCTCAAGTGGATCTGCGCCTTCGCCAACGCCGACGGCGGTGTGCTGGTGCTCGGTCGCGACGATGGTGGCGCCGCCGTGGGCCTGGCCAACGCGCCCCGGCTCCTCGAAGAACTCCCCAACAAGGTGCGCGATCTGCTCGGCATCGTCGTCGACGTCAACCTGGTCACCCAGGACGAGCACGATCTCATCGAGGTCCACGTCCAGCCCTCGCCCTACCCCATCTCCTACAAGGGCGGGTACCACTACCGCAGCGGCAGCACCAAGCAGAAGCTCAAGGGGGCGGCCCTCGACCAGTTCCTCCTGCGCAAGCAGGGCCGTCACTGGGATGGTGTGCCGGTTCCTGGGTTCTCCCTCGACGATCTCTCCCCCGACGCCATCGAGCGCTTCCGCCAGGCCGCGGCGCACAGCGGGCGCCTGTCTCGGGAGCTGCTCAGCGAACCCGACGCCGCCCTCATCGACAAGCTGCGACTCACCGAGGGCGACTACCTCAGGCGCGCCGCGTTGCTGCTCTTCGGGCGCGATCCCGAGCGGCTGATCACCGGCAGCTACGTCAAGATCGGCTTTTTTCGTACCGACTCCGACCTGCTCTACCACGACGAGATCCACGGCGACCTGTTCTCCCAGGTGGAGCGCACCCTCGACCTGCTGTTCACCAAGTACCTCCGGGCCGGTCTGAGCTACGAGGGCTTGCAGCGGGTCGAGCGCTTCCCAGTCCCCGCGCCTGCCCTGCGCGAGGCGGTGATCAACGCCGTCGCGCACAAGGACTACGCCACCGCAATCCCCATCCAGATCAGCGTGTACGCGGACCGGCTCATGTTGTGGAACCCCGGACGGCTCCCCAAGGGCTGGACCCTGAAGCGCCTGACCGAGAAGCACGCCTCGCATCCCTTCAACCCCGATGTCGCCAACGCCTTCTTCCGGGCGGCGTACCTGGAGTCTTGGGGGCGTGGCATCGAGCTCATCACCGCCACATGCCGGCAGCACGGCAGCCCTCCACCCGAGCTGCGCTGGGACAACGGCCTGTGGGTCACGTTTCCCTTCGCGCCTCCTCACCAGGGTAGGACTACCCAAGACACTGGGGAGAAAAGTTCGGAGAAAAGTTCGGAGAAAAGTTCGGAGAAAAGTTCGGAGAAAAGTTCGGAGAAAAGTTCGGGAGAAAAGTTCGGAGAAAATCCTACGCCTCATCGCAGAGAACACCACGATCTCGGCGGTAGCCCTCGCCGAGCGTATGGGCATCACCGCCCGCGCCGTGGAGAAACAGATCGCGAAGCTGAAGGCGGCGGGACGGCTGCGCCGGGTCGGGCCGAACAAGGGTGGGCACTGGGAGGTCCTGTCATGAGCACCATCGGCACCCCAGAGCGCACTACCCAGAACCGCATCATCGATGCTCTTCACCGACGAGCCGCGGAAGATCTCGCCCTTCGACGGTCAGGGGCTGCTGGACCTCATCGTGAAGTCTGGGATCGCCGACGCCATCGCGAACAACGTGCGCAGCCGGATCATCAAGGAGCACCGTAACGCCCCCGCCTACTACGACAAGATGTCGACGCTGCTGGAGCAGATCATCGACGACCTGCGGTCGAAGCGGCTGAACACCGAACTGGCGAAGAAGCCGCGGGACCGCCAAACGCCCCGCGCGAGCCCGCCCGCCTTCGCGATCCGGCAGGTGCGTCGGCTCCGTCTGCCGCGTCCGCTCCCTGTCCAGAGGCGATGCGAAGTGCCAGGGCGAACAGCCCGAGCTGCTCTGATGATGACTTCTCCGAACGACGGCCGAAGCGAGTGAACAGCAGGGACACCACGCGTTGCTTGAGTTGGTCGCGATCCGCGCCGGCGACCAGGACGAAGGCACTCCGTGCAGTGAGGAATATGCACGAGGCCTCCGCGGGGGGGAGGGAGCGCGGAATCGACCATCGTCCCTCCGCCTCAGCGGGTTCGTCTTCGTCTCCGCCGAGTTTGTCAGACCGCTACATCCCGCCCTGCTCACCGAGGGTCCGGGCCGCCCCCAGCACGGGCTCCACGTCACCTTCGCGGAGGAGGTCGAGCGGGCGCCGGCCATCCTCGCCGAGCGCCGGGTGTGGCTGGAGGAAGAAGGAGAAGCGGATCCAGGGGTCGAAGCGCCCGAGTGCGTCGAGGACCAGCTCCAGTCCGGTGAGGGCGCCACCCTGGGTGAGCTGCCACACGGGGTAACGGTAGCCTCGACGCCCCGTGTTGACCGCCAGGAGCTGGCCCGCCCGGCGCCGCTTGTCCACCGCTTGGCGGGAGATCCCGAGCAGCTCGGCGATCTCGGTAGCGCCAAGGGTGCCGCCCTCGGCCCGAAGCAGCTTGCGCCGCCGTCGCACCCAGGCCCGTTGGTCGAGGGCGTCAGACCCGGGAGGCTCGACGCGAGCGTGCACGGCGTCGGCGTGCAGCGCCTCCCACAGGACGCGCAGGTCGTCGGACTGGGCGATGGCCAGCCCCAGCTCTGCATCCGAGAGCGCTGTGACGAGTTCATCTACGGCGCGCAAGGCCCGCTCGCGAAAGGCACGGTGGAGGATGCCGTCCGCCACGGGACGGCCCGAGGGCTGGGGGAGAGGGATGGCGGTCGCAGGGATGGCGGTCGCAGACATGCCGGGTGCGCCCCTGGGGTAGCGGTTGTCTATTTAGATTGTACTCCATGATACGCTACTACGTCAACCGCGCGCTGAGCCGGCCGTGGAGTGGAGGGGCGCCCGGACCGAGCGCAGCCGGTCCCTGGCAAGGTAGCTGAAGCCAGGAGGAAG
>JAADHA010000542.1 GCA_013152105.1 Oligoflexia bacterium
AGGTCGTAGAGGACGACCGCGATGGGGGCGGCGCGGTCCAGGGTGGCGGCCAGGACGCGGCCGATGTCGGCCGGATCGGGCGAAGCATCGGCGGCCTGACCGGGCGGAAGGGTGATCCCGGGCCACACCGCGGCCAGGCTGGCGGCGTCGCTGGCCAGGACCGCGGCGCGTTGGGTCTCGGAGAGCGGCGTGAGCAGCTCTTGGAGCACTTGGGCGGGCGCGCTCCAGGGCGTGTCGGCGGTACAGGAACCGGCGACCGAGCGATAGCCCTTGCGGTACCAGAGCCACCGGGCCTCGGCGATCGCGCGGCGGCGACCGCTTCCCATGACGCCGACCACGACCGCGCTGTCGTTGAGCAGGTGTGACACATCGCCTTGGTATTGGGTGGGCGAGGGCCAGGGCGCGGGCGGCAGGCAGCGCCCGGAGGCCACGCGGTCGAGCAGGTCTTCGACTTCGACGGCGCAGGGGCGCTCCGCCGGATCCAGGGCCAGCAGTTGGTCCACAGTGTGGGCGAGGGCGCGGGGAAGCGCGGGTCCGATCAGCGCCAGCGAGGGCCGCGGTCGACCCGGCACCCAGCTTCCCGCTGGCACGCCCGAGAGGGCTTGGTGGAGGGTGACGCCCAGGGCGTAGAGATCCACCCGGTGGTCGTGGGGCAGCCCGATGCGCTGCTCGGGTGCCATATAGGCCGGCGTGCCGACCAGGCCGGCATCCTCGCCGTCGGTGCCCGCCCCGAAGCGGCTGGTACCGAAGTCCAGCACGGTGGTCGTACCGTCGGGTGCGACCAGGATATTGGCGGGCTTGATGTCGCGATGGCCCAAGCCGGTGGATCCCGGCCAGGGCCTGGGCCACGCGGGAACCAGAGCGCGCACAGCGCTGCACCCGCTCTGCCAGATTGGCGCCCTTGGCCACGTGGACATCCAGCGGCTGGCCCGCGGCCAGCTCCATCGTGAAGAAGACATAGCCCTGGTCTGCATCGACGGTGAGCACCCGCACGACGTTGGGGATCCGCAGGGTGCGCAGGCGCTCGAATTCCTGGAAGATACGGGGATCTCCTGCCCCCTGGGCGCGCGGTCGGGCCTTGATCGCGACCTGCTGACCCGCGGCGTCGGCGGCCGCCCAGACTTCGCCGTCGGCGCCGATCCCGACCTGCCGCAGCAGGCGGTAGCTGCGCAAGCGCATGCCTTCGTGGAGCGGGCGCGGACCGCTGTGCTTGGCCATGGCCTAGCCTGCCTGCGCGATGCGCTGGCCGAGTCGCGTCCCGCCCGCCATTATCGTGAGCTGCGGGTTGACGCCCAGGCTGGTGGGGAAGACGCTCGCGTCGCACACGAAGAGTCCGGGCAGGCGGTGGGTCTGTCCACTGGCGTCGACCACGCTGGTGTCCGGGTCCAGTCCCATTCGACAGGTGCTCATGGGGTGGGCCGCGTACAGCGTGAAGTCGTCGACCGCGCGGTCGGACAGGGCCGCCTCGAAGGACTCGACCGAGTTGTGCCAGCCGATATCGTGTACGATTCCGATGACCTGGCGGACGCCCGCTGTGAAGAGAACGCGGGCAGTCTCAACCATGCCGCGCTTGGTCCGTTCCAGGTCCGCGTCCTCGAAGTTGTAGCGCAGCGACGCCCTGCCATCGCGCGTCGCGCGGACCCGACCGGTGCCGTGGTCGCTGACCATGACCACGCAGCCGCAGAGGTGGGGCAGCTTGGCCAGGCCGTCCGCCAGGTCGCGCCCGACCGCGCCGATCGCCGCCAGGCAGGCCTCGGGCGGAGCCGTAAAGGCGTGGGGCAGCACGCCGGGCAGATCGGGGTGCGTGAAGTAGGCGCCCTGGGTGGCGCCGTTCCACAGGTAGATCTCGTCGTCATGCAGGCCCAGCACCGCGTTTCCGGGGTGGACATGCAGGCCGTCTCCGACCGGTCCCAGGGACCGGGCCAGACCCTGGTGCCACAGCAGGCGAGGGGTCCCGATGGCGCCAGCCGCGAGCACGACCTTGGGCGCTCGCACCCGGACCTCGCCCACGAACTCGCCGGTGTCGGGGTGGTGGGCGAGCCCTCGCACACCGGCCGCGCGGCCGCCCTCTACCAGGACCTCGACCGCCCTGGTGTCCGCCTGGATCCGGGCGCCGTGTTGCCAGGCGATGGGCAGCAGGGTCAGGTTTGTGCTGGCCTTTCCATGGATGGGGCAGCCGAAATTGCACTCCCCGCAGCCCATGCAGCCGGGGGTGTTGCGGGGGGCCAGTCCGCCAGGCAGGCCGAGCTGCGCGGCGCCGGCCGCGATGAGCTGGTTGTTGCGGCCTGCGACCGACTCCCACATCCTGCGGACGCCGATCAGCGTGGAGATCTCGTCATAGAGCGGGGCGATGGCGGCGGCAGACCAGTCTTCGTCCTGGAGCGCGGCTGCCCAGGAATCCAGGACCGTTTCCGGTGCGCGAAAGGACAAGGCCGAGTTGATCAGGGTGCCGCCGCCGACGCCTCGGCCGGCCGCGATCGGCAGCAGGCCGTTTCCCGTGGCGACCATGCCGCCACCCTCTTGCATATGGTAGCGCGCGGTGTGGGCTTGGTTTGGCCGGAAGCGACTGGCGGCCGGGCCCTCTTCGAGCAGGACCACCCGGGCACCCGCCGCCGCCAGGGACCGGGCCGCCGGGGGCCAGTCCCCACGATCACGACATCGGCGCTGAGGGTGAGCCCGCCGGCCGCGACCTGCCAGTCGTCGGCGGGGACCTCGGCATGAATTATCTGGTTTGCGGGCAGCCAGGCGCCCTCGACTGCCAGGGGGTCGTCTCGTCTCACTGGCCGTACCTGCATCGGTAGAGGTGGCCGAAGGTGCCGGCGGTCGCCGGGTGGATCGTGTAGCCCATGCCGATGAACAGGACGAGCGAGAGGGCCGCGGTCCGCAGGTGCATCGACTCACTGTCCAGCCAGCCAGCGAGGACATCTTGCTGCGAGGTGCGGTCCAGCGTGGAGAAGGCGCTTTGGTGGGTGGGAAGGCAGAGATCATTGATCGTGTGCAGGCCCATCCGAATGGCTGATCGTGGGCTTGCCGCCAGGGTGCTCAGGACGCCATCGACGAAGTGGTCCAGGTCAGCGTCTGCACCGTCCAGCGGACAGGCGGCCGTCGCTGGCCAGGCCGCGCCCGCCAGGGATCGAACGATGGCGGCTTCGGAGGGGGAGATCCAGGTGAAGCCTGGGCCGGCGGGCTGGTGCCACCACCGCACGCCGACCACGCCAAGGCCCAGCGCCGCGAGAGCCGGAGGGGTGGCGGCGAGGGCGAGCATCTGTCGGCGAGTGAGAGGCACCCGCGGAGGGTATCGCGAGCGCGGGCCGGGCGCGCCTTGCTTGCCATCGCGATAGGCGGTTGCCGTGCAGATCATCCTGTCGCTCATGCTCGGGCTGTTGGCGGGACTGGTCGTCGGTGGTGCCGCTGTTGCCTGGCTGCTCGCTCAGCAACTGCGAAAACGCCTGCTGCCAGCCGGAACCAAGCCCCCTCGTCTTGTCCGCGCCAGCCGCCGCGACCGGGCCTGGTTTCGCGGCGATGATCTGCTGCGCTACCCGCGGCGCCTGGGTGAACTCCAGGCTCGCCTCTGCGAACAACAGGTCGTCGCCCTGGACCAGGCCAGCCACCTCCATGAACGTGGCAGCGTGCTGGTCGAACGGCCCGACCGACAGGACCTGGCCCACCGCTACGACGATGACGCCGAGCTGCTCGAGCGCCGGGCCGACCGCATGGGCCGGGTCCTTGGCCAGGTCTGGAAGACCCGCGCCCTGCTGTTCTTGCGTGCCCACGTGGCGATCACCGCGCGGCGTCGCCCCGTCCTGGACGACCTGCCGCAGGGCGATATCCCCTTCGACAAGCTGCTGGGATCGGCGGCCGCCTACGACGCGGCATCGGAAGCCGTGCAGGCCTTTGTGGATGAACTCGACAGTCGCGCCAACGACGTCGGCGAGATGCTGCCCCCGGCGCCAGCCCAGGCCTTCGTGACCGAGGATCTGCGGCAAGTGGTCGAGGGCGAACGCATGCACACCCTTCAGACCTACCAGTCCATGCGCGCCCGCATGGACGAGCTGGCCGACACCCTGGTCTACCTGGCCGACCGGTGCCGGACCCGAGCCGTGGTCGAGGGTGGGCCGGGACCCATCGAGGGCGGTCCCGGCAGCGA
This sequence comes from Oligoflexia bacterium, assembly GCA_013152105.1. Taxonomy (GTDB): domain Bacteria; phylum Myxococcota_A; class UBA796; order UBA796; family UBA2385; genus UBA2385. Next base: position 4,148 of record JAADHA010000542.1, read on the forward strand.
CGCCCTGATGGCCGAGCTTGACCAAGCCCTCGGCGGCCTCTCCGAGCTGGCCGAGGTGGGTGATCGCCAGCTCGCCGACGCCGCCATGGACAAGCTGGCCAACGACATCAGCCAGCTCGAGCGCGCCGGTCTGGACGCCCAGGCCGAGACCGACGCCGTGCTGGAAGTCCAGCGCCTGCTCGAGCAGTTCCCCAAGGGAAGCTGAGCGCTTCGCCGCCGCCGGGTCCCTCAGATTCTGAATGGTGGCCGCCGCGGTGGCGCCATTCCTGAAGGTATGGCTGGATTGCGCGAAGGTGCGCCGTGGATCTCGGCAATGCAGGCG
>JAADHA010000293.1 GCA_013152105.1 Oligoflexia bacterium
CGCTTCCAGGCGGACCCCATGCTGCTCAAGCGCCCGGTCCTCGAGATCGACGACCAACCGGTCGCGGTCGGCTTCAAAGAGGCGGCCTACACCGCGCTCTTCGGCGGCTGAAGGGCAGCCACGCAGCCCCACGCTGGAGGGCGACCCGCGTCCTCGTTGCCCCACCGGCATCGGTGCATCACTCAACCAGACAGTAGCCCTCTGCCACAAACCCGCACCACCCCATCCAGATGGAGCCGACATGGCCTTCTTCCAACGCATCTTCGCCCGACGCCCGCCAGCCGAACCCCAGGCCGCCGATGTGATCGCGCGGCGCTTGGGCGTGCCAGCTCCCGACCAGACTCGGGCGGTGGAACTCTATGCCTTTGATACCTGCCCCTACTGCCGACGCGTCTACTCAGCGATCAGCCGCTTGGACCTGAACATTCCCGTTCGCAACGTCCACCAGGACCCGGCTGCCTCGGCCAAGCTGCGGGAGGTCACGGGCGGCACCCAGGTGCCCTGCCTGCTCATCGACGGCGTGCCCCTGCTGGAGAGCTTGGACATCATCGACTGGCTGGAGAGCTACAAGGTCGAGGGGGCCGCCGCCTGAGCGTGGCCCAGGTCCCCTGCGACCTGGCAAGTCTCCTGCTCACCAGCGCTGGGGCTCGCCGCGGGCCACCCGACAGGCGCGACACACGAAGAGGGTCGACCCACCGTCCAGGGCGGGAGGCTGGAAGAGCCAGGCGCGCAGGGCGTCCGCGGGCTTCAATGCCCGACAACGCATGCAGCGCAGGGTCGGGATCCAGAGGCGAGTGGCAGGCACGCTTGCCGAATAGCCTGGCCAGCGCCAGCCGGAAGGAGGCGCCACGCCGACAGCCTTCAGTCGGACTCGATGGCTTCGAGGGTCTCCCACTCCTGGTAGCGGGCCTCGATCCGCTGCGACAAGGCCGAACGCTGCTGAGCCAGGGCCGCCAGGGCGAGATGGTCCGTGGCCACCTCGGCCATCGAGGCGTCGAGCTGGGCCAGATCCTGCTCAGCCGCCTCGATCTCCTGGTGAACCTGGCGCAGGCGCTTGCGGGCGCGGTCGAGATCGCGCTGCCGGGCCTTGCGGTCCTGCCAGTCCTCGCGGCCCTCGCCGACCAGCGTTCGCGATTGAGTCTCGGCCCCATCGCTGCCGGTGCGCCGCTGAGGGGGCAAGAAGTCATCGGGCCGGACGCCCGCGTGAAGCTGCACCCGACCCGCACCGACATGGGCCACGTGGGTCGCGACCTGCTCTACCAGCCAGCGGTCGTGGGTGACCAACACGATGGTCCCCTCGAACTCGGCGAGGGCCTCGGCCAGGACCTCGACCGTGACCGCATCGAGGTGGTTGCTGGGTTCGTCGAGCAGCAAGAGGTTGGCGGGACGACAGGCGAAACCGGCCAACACGATCCGCGCCTTTTCGCCGCCCGAGAGCAGCCCGACCCGGCGGAGTTGCGCGTCTCCGACCAGGCCCAGGGCCCCCAACGCAGCCCGGACCCGAGCGGTCGGCGCCAAGGGAACCTGGGCCTGCACCGCCTCGATGGCGGTCTGATCGGCTGGAAGCTCCTGCGCGAGGTCCTGGGCGTAGCGGGCGACGCGGATGTCGCGACCCAGCACCCGGCGCCCGGCGCGCGGATGGATCGAGCCGAAGAGCCCGCCCAAGAGCGTCGACTTGCCACAGCCATTGGGACCAAGCACGGCCAGCCGCATGCCCCGCTCCAGCACCAGATCCACGCCGCCCACCACGACCGGACCGTCCGGCCAACCCAGGTCCACACCCCGCAGGGTGAGCGCGACAAGCGCACCGGGTGGAGCATCGGGCAGGCGCAGTCGGGGACGCCCCTGCCGCCGCGGCGCCTCGACACGCTCGATGCGGTCGATGGCCTTCTGCTTGCTTCTGGCCTGGGCGGCCTTGTTGGCTTTTGCGCCGAAGCGGTCGACGAAACGCTCCAGCCTGGCGATCTGCTGGTCTTGCTTCTTCTTCGCGTCGAGCAGCGATGCCTGGCGGACGGCCCGCTCGGCGATCCAAGCGCTGAGGTTGCCCGCAAAGCTGTGCAGACCCTGATCGCGCAGCTCCACCGTCTCGGTGCAGGCGGCGTCGAGCAGGTGCCGGTCATGGCTGACCACGATCATCGTGGCCGAAGACGCCGCGAGGTAGTCCGCCAACCAACTCCGCGTCGCGACGTCGAGGTGGTTGGTGGGCTCGTCGAGCAGCAGCAGCTTGGGATCGGAGAGCAGCAGGCGAGCCAGGGCAATGCGCATCTGCCAGCCGCCCGAGAAGCTGTCACAGCCTCGCTGCCAGTCCTGGGTGGAGAATCCCAGACCGTTAAGCACCTCGCCGATCCGCTGTTCCGCCGCGAACGCGCCACAAAGCGCCATCTGTTCGGTCACCAGGGCGAGGTCTTCCGCCGCGCCCGGCGCGCCGCTCTCTGCCGCGGCCTGGGCGCTAGCCAGCCGGCGCTCGAAGTCCTCGAGCCAGGCCATCTGGCTGCGTGCCTCGTCCCAGACCGTGGCGACGGACCCGCTGAGCGCTTGCTGCGGCAGGTAGGCCACTCGGGCGTCGCCGCGAAGGTGGATGTGGCCCGAGGCCGGCGAGACCTGGCGCATGATGGCGCGCAGCAGCGTGCTCTTGCCGGTTCCATTGCGACCGATCAGCCCAGCGTGCGCGCCTGGACGAAGGTGCCAGTCGACATCCAGGAGCAGGTCCTGCTCACCCATGGTCAGACTGAGTTGGGACAGGCGCAACATGGCGGCGGGGCTAACGCCTCTGCCCCCGCCCGTCGGCCCTGCAGGGGCAGCCAACACCTTCCTACAAGCGCTCCCTTCCGCTACGCTTGGAATTGCCTCGGTCACTCCCCACAGCCGCGGCAGCGCATAGCCCTGGAGTCCCCGTGGCGTTCGACCCGTTCGAGCTTGGTTTCATCCGGATCCTCCGTGGGCTCGAGCGCGACGTCATTCTCCAGTTTCTCGATACCTGCAAGGCGGTAGACGTCCCGGCCGGCGCGACCCTGGTCGTCCAAGGCGAAGAGGACGACGCCATGCTCATCCTGTTGGAGGGTGCGCTAGAAGTCTTTGTCGGCACCCCACCTGGCGACACGCTCCTGCGCCGGGTCCATCGGGGTGAGCACCTGGGCGAGTTGGCCTTGCTTGGCCTGGCACCGGTGCGCACCGCATCGATCCGCGCCACCGTCAACAGCGCCATCCTGGTGCTGGAACGTCAAGGCTACGACCGCCTGGTGGCCGCCCATCACCCCGCGGCGAACCGTCTCCAGCTTCAGGTCCTGCACACCCTGGCCGAGCGGATCCGCGAGACCAATCGGCGGATCGCCGCGCTCTCCGTGGGGACCGAGATCACGCTGGAACAGCCCGAGGGGCTCTGGGAGCGCCTGTCCACCGCGGTGGCTGGCACCGGCCCCCGGGGGCGAGTGCCGGCCGCCGTCGATGTGCTGCAGGCGTCCCCACACTTCAAGGATCTGCCGCTCTCGCTGTGTGAGCTGTTGTCCAAGCACCTCGAAGCGGTGCCCATGGAACCAGGCGAACACATGATCGAGGAGGGGTCGATGCGCGGCGACGCGTGGATCCTGGCCACCGGCGAGGTCGGCGTCTACCGGGTGACCCCCAACAAGCTGTATCAGCGGGTGGGCACGCTGAAGCCTGGCGCGCTCTTCGGGCACCTGGCCATCATCAACTCGGACACCCGGACCGCGACCTGTGTCACCGAGCAGGGTAGCTGGCTCTACCGCATGTCGCGCGAGGTGGTGCACGTCCTGCTGGACAGCGCGACGCCCGAGGGCCAGGCCCTCCGCCACAGCTTCATCCTGGCCCTGGCCGAACAGCTCCAGCAGTCCAACACACGCCTGGCCGAGGTCAGCCAGACGCAAGGGCCTGGGCCATGAGGTGGACCTCCAGGTAGCGATACTCCACGGTACGCGCCAAGCTGGCCGCCCAGGTCATGCCGTCGCGATCCTCGAAGCGGCGGCCTCGGTCCGAGTCGACCGCGCGAACACGGCGGTCGACGACGGCATCGGTCAGGTGCTGGGTGCCGGATCGCAGGGTCAGCACCGCCGACAGGGTCGGCCCCTCGGAATGGCTCACAACCAGATGGCCGCCATGGAATTCAGCGAGCGTGTGCGCCAGTCGCAGGTCGACCGCCATGCCCTCGGGCTCTCGCCAGAACTCGTCGGGCCCAGCCCGGTCGATGGGCTGTTCTGGAGCCTCGCACCATACTTCGATGCGGACGGCCGGAACCTGTCCGGGGAGCAGCTCGGACCCGACCTCGATCTGAATGTCGGCGTCGTGAGGACAGCGACGCAGGGTCTCGGCCAGCATCACCACAATCACGCGTTCAAGGCGCTCGGGGTCGACGTGAACATCGTCGGGCACTTCGTGAATGAACAGGTCCATCGTCACGCCCGAAGCGCCAGCGACGCTCCGCGCCCGTTCGATCATGGCGGTCAGCTCTTCGCGCAGATTGGCCCGTCGGACCCGCAGCCGAAGATGTCCCCGCTGGTAGAGCGCCACGGTGCCCACATCGTCCAGCTTGCGGAGCAGTCGCAAGCCCTGGACCCAACTGGCCCGGGCGTGGGCCATCGCCCCCGGTTCGGCGTCTATCTGGTCGCGGGTGGCGCGAAGCAGTCGCACCACGGGCTCACGGAGGCCGTTGGTGACATCGCTGAACAGGCGATCCCGGGCCCGTCCCAGCTTGATCTGACTGGCCCGCACGGCGTCGACCGCAGCCGAAGCACGGTCCTGCTCCCGACGTTGCTGAAAGGTCCTGGCCCAGGCCAGGCGCCGGTCACGCTGGGCGATCACCGCCACCGCCGAGGCGCCAAGCAACAAGGTCCCACTCGTGATGAGCGATCCAAGATCTGAGTCCCATCCCGGACCGGCCGCTACGCCCACCAGCCAACACAGCCACAGGCCAGCTTGTACCGCCACGGACAGGGGCAATTCCCAGCAAAAGAGCATCCCAGCCGACAGGGACACCAGCAGAAATCCGCCTTCGAGCATGGTTGTAGCGCCTGGTCTCAGCAACGCGACCCAGGCGATGACCATCCCGCTGAACACGACCATCGCCACCGACACCGGGCCGACGACCGCACCGCCGCGGTCCTTGTTTCGCAAGACCAACAGCAGGCCGAGGGCGGTCACGGCGAGCAGCGTCAGCGCGGGACCATAGGTCTGTAGAGCCGAACCCGGATCGAAACTGGCGGCGACCACGACCAGCGCCGAGACCAGGGCCCCGGCGACAAGGGACCACAATCGAATCGCCACCGCATTGCGCTTCGCAGCGGCCTGATCAAAGGCCAGACGGTCGTCAGCGATCCAGTCGTCCACAGACCCTCTCGGAATGACGAGCCTAGCACCTGGCACCAGATCGGAGGCGTCTCTGGTCGTCTGCTTGGGAATCCGAAGGCTCGAATTTGCCTGTAATGCGGCCGTCTATTCGGCTTGAGTAAGGATTCGTCACGACCCCCTCGCGAATCCGGCGCGTTGCGCCAACCGAGGTGTCCGTTACAAGCGCCCCCCTCCGGGAAGGTGAAGTCTTGGCGTCCGCGTCGTTCCGCTCCGTCGCAGAAGTGTTCCTGCATCGTGTCGCCTCGACCCCGGACAGCGACGCTTTCGTTCACTTTCAGGACGGCGCCTGGCAACGCATGACCTGGCAGCGGGCCGGCGACCGGGCCAAGGCCATCGGCTGCGGCCTGATGGAGCTGGGGATCGAACCGGAACAGCGCTGCGCGATCTTGTCAGCGACCCGCGTCGAGTGGATCCTTGCCGACATGGGGATCATGACCGCCGGCGCCGCGACCACGACGCTCTACACCGACAACACCCCCGACGAATGCGCCCACGTGCTGCAGGACAGCCAGGCGCAGATCATCTTCACCGAGCACGCCGAGCACAGCGCCACCATCGTCGCCCTGCGCTCACGCTTGCCCCAACTGCGCTGCATCGTGCAGGTGATCCCGGGCGGAGAAGCCAGTCACCAGCTCATGGGGGACGCTGGCCGCCACTTCGTCATCACCCTGGCCGCGTTGGAAGAAGCTGGACTTGCGTGGGACCGAGAACACCCCGGGGTCTGGCTGGATCGCGCCCGCAGCGTCGAACCCCAGCACCTGGCCGCCATCATCTACACGTCGGGCACGACCGGCCGACCCAAGGGCGTGGAGCTGACGCATGACTGCTGGGTCTTCGAGGGTGAAAGCATGGACGCCCTGGGCATCATGTCACCCGCCGACACCCAGTACCTGTTCCTGCCGCTGGCCCACAGCTTCGCCAAGGTGATGGAGATCGCCAGCATTCGCATCGGGGTCGTGACGGTCGTGGATGGTCGCAGTGAAGACCTGGTGGCCCACCTGTCGCAGACCCGCCCCAGCTTCATGGCGGCAGTGCCGCGCATCTTCGAGAAGCTCCACAACGCGATCGTGCACCAGGCCCACGCTTCCGGCCCCGTCGGCCGTCACCTCTTCCGCTGGGCCATACGGGTGGGTACCGATCTGAGCGACATTCGACAAGCTGGTCAGCGTCCCAGTACAAGCCTGCTGCTGCGACACCACCTGGCCAAGCGACTGGTCTTCTCGCGCATCACGGACCAGTTCGGCGGACGACTGCGCTTCTTCGTCTCAGGCGGAGCGCCCCTCCCTCGCGATCTAGCCAGGTTCTTCCACGCTGCCGGCATCCTGGTCCTCGAGGGATACGGCCTGACCGAGTCTTCTGCCGCCAGCTTCGTCAATCGGCCCGAGCGCTACCGCTTCGGTACGGTCGGGCCCGCCATGCCCGGCGTGCAGATCCGACTCGACCCTGCGGATGGCGAGATCCTGCTGAAGGGGCGTGGGGTGATGCGCGGCTACCACGGGCTGCCAGAAGACACGGCGGCCGTGCTCGACGCCGACGGCTGGCTTCGCACCGGTGACATCGGAACCGTCGACGCCGAAGGCTTCCTGACGATCACCGATCGCAAGAAGGACCTCATCAAGACATCCGGCGGCAAGTACGTGGCCCCGCGCGCAATCGAAGCACAGCTCGCCGCAGCCAGTCCGTGGATCAGCCGGGTCCTGGTACACGGAAATGGACGAAACTTCGTGTCGGCCCTGCTGACCCTGGACCAGGAACACGCTCGAGGATGGGCCCGGCAGGCCGGTCTTGGGGACCTGGATGTCGCGACCCTCAGTCGCAACAGCGAAATCTACTCGCTGATCCAGGAGATCATCGACCGCGTCAACAGCATGCTGCCCTCCCACCAGCAGATCCGCCGATTCGCGCTATTGCCCCATGAACTGTCGGTGGAGAGGGGCGAACTGACCCCCACCCTCAAGGTGAAGAGAAGCATCGTCGAGCAGCACTACAAGTCGCTCCTGGACGGCTTCTATGCGGACGCCGTGGTCCAGATATAGGCGATGAATGGTCCGTCTATTGGGCCTACTCCGCGCGATCCGATAGATTCGCCGAACGCTCCCACCACCCTCTCCCCGCGGATCCCCCATGGCCGAGCCAAGCTACCCCTCTGTCGCTCAAATGTTCCTGGACCGTGTCACAAAGACACCAGCCAAACCCGCCTTCATGATCCCCCAGCCCGACGACTCGTGGAAGCAGATCAACTGGAAGGAGACCGGTGACTGGGTCCGCAAGGTCTCCTGCGGACTGCGCGCCATCGGCTTGGAACAAGAAGCAAGGGTCTCGATCGCATCCAGCACCCGCGTAGAGTGGGTCATCGCCACGCTGGGGATCGCCACCGCTGGCGGCGCCACCACGACGATCTACCCGAACAGCACAGCCGAAGAGACGGCCTACATCATCAACGACTCGGACACGGTCTTCTGCTTCGTGGAGGACCAGGATCAGGTCGACAAGCTGCGCTCGGTTCGAGACGAGATCCCCAAGCTGAAGAAGCTCATCATCATCGACGGCAAGGGCGATGGCGACTGGGTGATGTCCCTGAAGGAACTCGAGGCGGCCGGCGCTGAAGCGGACAAAGCGCAGCCGGAACTCTTCGAGAAGATCGTCGGCAAGATCAACAGCCAGCACCTGTGTACGCTGATCTACACATCGGGGACCACCGGCACGCCCAAGGGCGTAGAGCTGACCCACGACTGCTGGGTCTTCGAGGGCGAAGGCATCGAATCCCTGAACATCATCCAGCCCGACCACACCCAATTCTTGTGGCTGCCCCTGTCCCACAGCTTCGGCAGCGTCTTGCTGGCAGCGCAGCTCAAGATCGGCTTCAACACCGCCATCGACGGGCGCATCGACCGAATCGTACCCAACCTGACAGCGACCCGACCCGACTTCGTGGCCGCGGTGCCGCGCATCTTCGAGAAGGTCTACAACAAGATCGTGTCTGGACCCCGAGACGCGGGCGGCATCAAGTGGAAGATCTTCCGCTGGTCGATGGCCACCGGTATCGCCGCCAGCCGCGAGATCCAGGCCGGCCGCCAGCCATCGGGCCTGCTGGCCCTGAAGTACAGCATCGCGGACAAGCTGGTCTTTTCCAAGGTCCGCAACGTCTTCGGCGGCAACCTCAAGTGCTTCATCTCGGGCAGCGCACCGCTCTCCCGTGACATCTCGGAGTTCTTCCACGCAGCCGGCGTGCTCATCCTCGAAGGCTACGGCCTGACCGAGTCCAGCGCGGCCAGCTTCGTCAACCGGCTCGATGCCTACAAGTTTGGCACCGTGGGCCAGGCCGTCCCGGGCGTCGACATCAAGATCGACCCGGCCGATGGCGAGATCCTGTTGGGCGGACGCGGCATCATGCGGGGCTACTACAAGCTCGCTGACGTCTCGGCCGAGACCTTGTCCGAAGACGGCTGGCTGAGGACCGGCGACATCGGCGAGCTCGACAGCCAGGGTTTCCTCAAGATCACCGACCGCAAGAAGAACCTGATCAAGACCAGCGGTGGAAAATACGTCGCCCCGCAGGCCCTCGAAGGCCAACTCAAGGTCTACAACCCCTATGTGGCCCAGGTCGTGGTACACGGGGATCGACGCAACTTCTGCACAGCGCTCATCGCCCTGTCCGCGGAAGACATGCCGAAGTTCGCCGAACAGAACGGCCTCTCCGACCTCCCCTACGACCAACTCCTCAAGCACCAGGCGACGATCCGCATGGTCCAGGACAGCATCGATCGTCTCAACTCTGGCCTGGCAAGCTACGAGACCATCAAGAAGTTCGCCATCCTGCCCGAAGAACCGACCATCGAGAACGGCCAGCTCACCGCCAGCATGAAGCTCAAACGAAAGGTCGTCGAGAAGAAGTACATGGACGTGCTCGACGGTTTCTACAAGGGCGCCCTGGCAGGGCTCGAATAGGTGATCCGCCCCGCGCTTCTGGGCGCCGTTCTCAGCGCCTGCTGCACCCACACAGCCACGTCCGGGCCCGCCGCCTCCGATCCTGCGGCCTCGGTCCCAGCACCGGCGGATGTGGTGGGCATGGTGGGTATGGAAGGTCTGGTGGGTATCTGGCAAAGCAAAAGCTGTGACGAACGCACCTGGCTTCGGGCCATCCAGCTAGACGCGGATGGCACCTGGGCCGGTCGGGACCTGATCAGCCCCTGCCCGGCCGGCGCCTCGTGCATCTGGTCCGGTGTGGTTGAACACACCGGCACCTGGCTAAGCCTGGCCCAGCCAGGCCACATCTCTCTCTCCCTCACCAGCAGCACGCCTGCGATGGCGCCCGGCAGCCTTCCAGCGCCCACCACGCTGGAGATCACCGATGCCGGTGGGGTCGTCGACGATGGCGGCTGCGCCTACCAGCCACTGGGTGCCCTGCCGGTCGCCGCCCCCTCCCCTGCTGACCAGCCTACCGAGGCGCACCCATGAAGAGCAGCCGGATTCCCGGCTTCTACCGCCTCCAACCGGCCGAGCGCCTGGCTTCGGTGGTTGAGTTCGCTCGGCTCACGGCCGATCAGGCTGCCGCCTTTGGCGACCCTGGGCTCAGCTTGGACCGCGCAGACCTGATGATCGAGAATGTCATCGGACGGCTGGCGCTGCCGCTGGGCGTGGGGCTCAACTTCTTGATCGATGGGCGCGATGTGATCGTGCCCATGGTGGTCGAAGAACCCAGCGTAGTCGCGGCCGCCAGCAATATGGCGCGCATCGTCCGCTCCGCGGGCGGTTTCTACACCGAAGTCGACGACAGTGTGATGATCGGCCAGGTCCAGCTCCAAGCGGTCTCGGACCCGGCACGCACGGCGGCCGCGCTACAGGCTGCGATCCCTCACCTGACCGAACGCGGACGCGGCCTGCACGCTGTCGTAGAAAAGCTGGGGGGTGGGCTGCGCGGAATGGAAGTCCGCAAGCTGCACTATGACGAGCCGGGGCAGGTGCCCGAGGACATGGTTGTCCTGCACTTCTTCTTCGACTGCGTGGACGCCATGGGCGCGAACATGGTCAACACGGTCGCCGAGTTCCTGGCTCCCGATATCGAGCGAATCACGGGCGAGTCCGTTGGGCTGCGGATCCTGTCCAACCTGGCCAGTCGTCGGCTGGCCCGGGCCCGCTGTGCTGTGCCCGCCAGCTTTCTCGACATGCAGGGCTGCGACGGTGTCGACGTCGCCAAGGGGATCGCTTCGGCCTACCGCTTTGCCTGGGCAGACCCCTGGCGTGCGGCGACCCACAACAAGGGGATCATGAACGGGATCGACCCGATCGCCCTGGCCACCGGCAACGACTGGCGGGCCATAGAAGCCGGGGCCCACGCCTGGGCCTGCCGCGACGGCCAGTACCGCAGCCTCTCGCGCTGGACCGTGGACGACCAGGGCACACTGCACGGCAGCATCGAGCTGCCCATGCAGATCGGTGTGGTCGGCGGCACCATCTGCACCCACCCGACGGTCGCGGCCGCCCACGCCCTGCTCGGCAGTCCCGATGCGCGGACCCTGTCCGGCATCATGGCGGCGGTCGGCCTGGCGCAGAATATGGGCGCGCTGCGTGCGCTGGCGACCGAGGGGATCCAGCGTGGTCATATGCGCATGCATGCCCGCGCCATCGCGGCTCAGGCCGGTGCGGAACAGGGCGAGATCCAACAGATCGTACAGGCACTCTTCGATCAAGGCGAGTACACGGTCGGGGTGGCCCGCCAGGCGCTCATGACCCTTCGAGGCTGAGCGTGCAGGGCGACCCGCAGGCTTCCAGGCGCCCGGTCCGCGCGTTTGCTCCCGGCAAATTGATCCTGTTCGGCGAGCACGCTGTCGTCTACGGCCACCCGGCGATCGCGGCGGCGGTGAACCGGGGCACAACGGTCTCGCTTCAGCCTGAGCAGGGGCCCACCACCGTCCACGCCGCGGACATCGAGGACGCGCGCTTGGACGCGGCCATCGCGGCAATCCTCCCGGCCCAGGGCCTGGGCGTTCGGCTCTCGACCGACCTGCCGGTGGGCCGAGGGATGGGCTCCTCCGCGGCGCTGGCCGTGGCACTGGTCCGTGCCAATGCCGCCTGGGAAGGCCGGGTCGCCGACCTCGGCGAGTGCATCCGCCAGGGTTTTGTGGTGGAGCGCATCTTTCACGGCACACCCAGCGGGATCGACCACACCGTGTCCGCGCGTGGAGGGGCCGTGTACTTTCGACGGGGCAAGGATGGGCCTGCGCTCAGCCCCGCAAAGGTGGCGCCACTCACCCTGGTCGTGCTGGACAGCGGCGTCACCGGGAACACCAAAGCCCTGGTGGCGGCCGTCCGCGCC
>JAADHA010000620.1:0-11570 GCA_013152105.1 Oligoflexia bacterium
CAGGGATCGCTCAAGTGACTAGAAACCGTCGAGGAAGCTCGGCTCATTCACGATCGAGGGGGGCTGACTTGCCCACGTTCAGGATTCGAGGGGCCTGAGCAGCTCAGCCGTCGTACCAGGCCGGCTTGACCAGGTTCTGGTAGTGCTCGACCGCGAAAGGATTGAGGCGCTTCTTGAGGGCGTCCGCGAACATGGCGGCGCTGACCTTGGTGAACCAGATGTACATATCGCGCTTGTAGGGCACGCGGCTGGCCAGGCCGCGCAGCAGCCAACGCTTGTTCACCAGGGCCTTGTTCATATCGTAGAGGGCGTCCGCGATCTCGAAGCGGTCCATGTACTTGCTGTCCAGCACGGGAGTCAGCCAGTCGAACTCGTCGAAGTCTTCGTAGGTGATCTCACCGTTGGCCAGGGCCTGGTCGAAGATCGGGGTGCCCGGCACGGGGGTGATGGGGTGGAAGGCCGGGAAGTCCACGTCCAGGCGGCGCGCCATGGCGAGCTGCTTCTTCAGCGTGGCGGGGCTCTCTTCCTTGACACCGACGATGAAGGTCGCCTGGAGGAACACCTGGGGGTAGCGTTCCTTGAAGATGCGCAGCGCTTCTTGTCCGATGCCGCCAGTGTAGAAGCGCTTGTCCAACAAGCTCAGGCCGTCGTCCTCGGCCCGCTCGATACCGATCAGGATGTGGGCCAGGCCGGCGCGAACCAGCCTCTCCAGGATCCCCTTCTTCTCGTCCCGCACCACGCAGTCCGCGCGCATGAAGGCGAACCACTGGGTCTTCATGCCGCTCTTGATCATCGCGTCGGCAAAGGCGTCGTTGAAGCGGGGATCGATGTTCCAGCTCTCGTCCACCCACACATAGGACCGCTTGCCGTAGCGGTAGTAGAGCTGCTCGATCTCCTCCATGACCCGGCCGACGGACTTGCTGCGCCACCGAGGTTGCAGCACGGCCTTGCCCTGCGCGTCGTACGTGCGGTCGGCCATGGTGGTCCACCAGGCGCAGAAGCTGCAGCTACTCACACAGCCGCGGCTGTGGTGGATGGTCGTACCCCCTGGGCTGAACAGGTAGCGGGACTTGCCGTACAGCTCCATCGGCATCAGGTCGTAGGCGGGCAGGGCCAGCGTGTCGAGGTCCTGGACCAGGCGTCGCGGCGCCGTGCGGCAGAAGGTCTCGCCGTCGTACCAGGCGATGCCGTCGACCTTGTTCAGGTCGGGGTCCTTTCGAGCCAGCTCTTCACACAGCTCGACGATGGTCAGCTCGCCCTCGCCGATGGCGATCACGTCGATCGGGCTGTCTGGGCCCACGTAGCGGTCGGCCATATTGGTGAAGTGGCCGCCACCGGCGATGGTCACGGCCCGAGGACAACGGTCCTTGCACAGGGCGAAGAAGCGCATGGCCTCGCTGGCGTAGAGGGCGTGGTTCTCACCGCAGCCGATGACGTCGGGGTCCAGGCGCTCAAGCTCGTCCGCCAGGCTGCGCCACCCGATGTGCAGGGGCATGCAATCAATGATGTGAACGTCGACGCCGGCCGCACGCAAGGCGCCGCCCAAGGCGGGCAGGGCCTGGTGCAACAGGAAGTTGTCGCCCTCGCTGGTGTAGGGCCAGTAGCAGCGGGGGGGTTGGACCAGGACAACACGCATGGCGGCACCCTACCCGCGCGGCCCCGATCTGTCAGCGGGGGCGAGCCACGACAGCAAAGGCGCGGTTGAGGGGGCCGCTGACCGGGTGCGCCCGCAGGCGCGCCTCCAAGGCCAGCGCTTCATCCACATCCAGCTCACCGGCGATCATCTCGAAGGGACCCGAGAGTGCGTAGTGTGTGGGCCACAGCTCCAGGATCTCCCAGTCCTCCAGCAGGCGGCGCAGCCGGTCTTCGGTGTAGGTGCGCACCCAGCGATCGCCGGGTTGGTGGACCACGCCGTCGCCCAAGAAAGCGTCGATGGTGCCCTCGTGCACATCGGGCGCCATGGCCCAGCCCCAGCGTGCCTCGACGCTGGCCAGCAGCACGCCGCCCGGCTTGAGTACCCGGCGGATCTTCTCGAGGACCAGCGCCGGGTCTTCGACGTAGCAGAGCACCTCGCACGCGACCACGACGTCGACCGGGGCCAGCTCGGGCAAGGTCTCGCCGGTGGCCCAGTGCAGGTCGATGGCGCCGGAGCCCTGGACCGCCATCGAGAGCGCGCGCCACAAGCTGCGCAGGTCCGGGTCGACCAGCTCGACCTGGCAGTCACGCTCCAAGAGCCAAGCCGCGAAGCGACCCACGCCGCCGCCCAGATCCAGGACCCGAGCGCCGCCGGGCAGGTAGGCTTCCCAGCGCTCGAGGTAGATGGCGCGCTCGACCAGCTTGTCGTGGTGGTTGGGCGCGGAGGGGTCGATAAAGTCCATCCACTCGGGATGCTCGTCCCAGTAGCGGACCGCGCCCACCAGGTTGTCGAGAGGCGGCGTGTCGGCGTCTCCTCCCATGAAGATGTCTTCCAGCCTGGGGTCCCCTGGCGGCAAGGCAAAGGCCAGGCCCAGCCAGTCCACCAGGTCGCCACACCGATAAGGCGGGCCGACCGGCAGCACAGGGCAGGGCAAGCCATCCAGGCGGCGCGCATCAGCGAGAGCCACAGCGACCTCTCAGCGTTCTCGGACAGAACTACTCGGACAGAACGAAAACGGGCTGCCCACACTGGAGCAGCCCGACACTTTCGGTTTACGCGCCGATCAGCTTGGCTTCTTGGGGCCGGGCTGGGGGCGGGGAGACGGACGCCAGTTCATGGGAACCTCCTGAAGGCTGGAAGACGCTGTTGGAGTCTGCCCGCTGTCGGGCAGCGCGTCAAGGGTCTTGTGGCCAGAACCGATCCCAACACTCAGCGCGCCCGGGCGGGCTGGCGAACCGGCGCGGTCTGCCACTGGGACTTGCGCGGGAGCCACGGGAAGAAGGCCGACGTGGTCTGCGCATAGATGTCATACTCGGGCCGACGCTGCCCGATGTCACGGCCGGCCAGGCGAGCGGCCCTGGTCAGCATGATGGTCAACAGCAGCGGCGACACGGCGGTGGCAACGACCCCCAGTCCGCTGCCCGCGGTGACGATGAAGATGCCCCACCAGGCCATGGCGTCCCCGAAGTAGTTGGGGTGCCGGCTGAAACGCCACAGGCCCGTGGTCAGCACCTGGCCGTGGCTACCGGGGTTCAAGCGAAAGCTGAAGAGCTGGGTGTCACTGACGGTCTCGACGAAGAGCCCCGCCAGGAAGAGGGCGATGCCGGCGTAGTCCGTGAAGCCGACGTGAGCGGGACCCGGTACTGACTGCATGACCAGCACGGGCAGGCTGATGAGCCACAGCAAGGCACCGCGCAAGCCGAAGACCCGGAAGAGACTGATCCACCAGAAGTGCTGGCCATATTTGCGGCGAATGGCGCCGTAGCGGCGGTCTTCTGGCAGGTTCGTCTCGCCCCCGGCATAGAGCCGGGCGACCAGGTTTCGCCACGCGATGAAGCCACTGAGCCGCAGTCCCCACACGGCGACGAGGGCCGGCACCAGGAAGCGGCGGGGACCGGTCGCGTCCCCCAGCGTGAAGGCGAGCCCCGCGACCAGGACGAAACCCAGTCCCCAGGCGATGTCGACCACGCCCACATCACGGCGGAAAATGGACCAGCCCCAGAAGGCCAGCATCAGAAGAACGACTGCGACAGCGGTGATCAGCGAGACGGTGAGAAGTCCAGGCCCAGGCACGAGTTCCTCAGGGGTGACCGATTCGGCGGTGCTATCTGGAAGAGCGGTCAATATGCCCGCGAGTTTCGGGACTTGTGTAAAGATCTGGCAACCCGCGACAATTCGGTACCTCAGCTCGTAGATCAGCGAGTGGCTGGCTCCACGCCACTCTGTGGCCCCCCGGCCGCGCCAGTCTCGTCCCAGATCCGCCCATTGTATACGACAAAGCTGATGTCTACGCTGTTGTGGATGTCGGCGATCGGGTCGCTATTCAACACGACCAGGTCGGCCAGCTTGCCCGCCTCGATGCTGCCGAGTTGCTGGTCCAAGCCCAGGTAGCGGGCGCCGTAGATCGTCGCGCTGCGCAGGGCCTCGGCCGGCCTCATCGCGCCCGGCCCGGCCAGCGCCCACATCTCCCAGTGGTCGCCCAGACCCTGGAGCTGTCCGTGGGCGCCCATCGTCACGAGGGTCCCCAGCCGTGCCAGCGCCGCCGCATCCACGGCGACCTGTTGGAAATTCCAGTCGCCGTCTCGCCCGAAGTCGCCATGACGCCAGGCCCGCTGGTCCAACATGCGGCGCGGGGTGTGGCGCTGCAGGCGCTGTCCACCCAGGGAGTCGGTGTCGAGGGGATCGTCGTGCTGGTAGAAGTAGACCTCGCCCATGACCCCGCCGTAGGCGACCAACAAGGTCGGAGTGTAGGCGGTACCGAAGGAGTCGGCGGTGTGGCTGGCCGCGACCAGACCCAGCACATCGGCGTACAGGGGCGCCTGCGGCAGGGCGTGTTCCTGGGCCTGATAGCCGTCGACATACAGGCTCAGATCCATCCACAGGTCGCCTCCGCCCTCGGCCACGCAGAGCATGTCCAGCTCTTCGCAGGCGTCGGCGTACCACTGGCGCTGATCGCGACGGCTCTGCTGGTAGACCTTGACGCTGTTCGCTCCGACGGCCTTGAGCCGCCGCACGTGGGCAAAAGCGTCGTCGCGAGTGGCGGTCTTCGCGCCGTTGTTGGACAGCGCCCCGTACAGGACCGAGCCGGTCGAGAAGACTCGGGGGCCGTCCTCCAGGCCAGCCGCGACCCGCTCGGCCTGGGTGAAGACCAGGTCCGTGCTGGCCGAGGGGTCCTGCACCGTGGTCACGCCGAAGTCCAGGGCGACCTGGTAGCGCCACTCTTGCTGGGGGAAGATGTCGCCGCTGCTGTAGTGCAGGTGCGCGTGGACATCGATCAGGCCGGGGATGACGGTCTTGCCGCTACAGTCCAATTCGCGCGCGCCAGCCGGCACCGGCCCACCCTGCGTGACCGATCGGATTGTGTTCTGGTCGATGACGATGGTGGCGTCGTCGAGGATCTGGTCGGGCTGGTCGGGATCGGCCATCGTGAGGGCTTGAGCGTGGGTCAAGGCGAGCACGCCGCTGGGCTGGTCCTGGGGCATCATCAGCGCCACCTCCAGGCGCTGGGGCTCGGGTCGGTCGGCGTCCTCGTCCAACCCACCCTGACCGGCGTCTGCGAGGGCTTGGGTCACCAGGGTCGGCCCCTCGGCCCAGGTGATCGCCTGGCCGTCCGGGGTCCAGCCCAGCCAGGAACCGACGTCCTCGGAGAGCTTGATCCGCGGGAGCGCGTCTTCGGCCGCGACCTCGCCCCCGCCCCAGCTTGGCAGGGCCGTCACCCAGGCGTTGTGGTCCAGCTTGAAGGCGACACGGCTGAAGTCTGGCGAGGGCACGATCTCTTGGGCCCCACCCAGGACGAGGTGGGTGCGCTTGTCCGTGCCGTCCAGCGCGACACTGACCAGCACGGCTTCGGAGGGTTCGCGAGCTTCCGTTGGGCGATCCTCGAGGAACCAGGCCCGATCATCGTGCAGGAAGGGGCGAGGGGCGCGCTCGTTGGATCCCCGGTTGCTCACGCTGGTGACGACGCGGCTGGTCCACTCTCCCCGCCGCTTCTCCAGCAGCAGCAGCTCGAACCAGGGCTCGGCCCCCAAGTCCACGCTGGTGCCTCCGCCGACTCCTCGCAGGACCAACAGTCGCTTGCCGGTCGCGTCCCAGGTGGGATTCACGAGCTGCCCCTGGACCGGCAGGGTCTCGGTGCGACCGCCCCTTGTGATGTGCAGCCGTCCGCCCAGCTTGTCGTCCATGCTCGTCCACGCCAGGCTGCGCCCGTCGGGAGACCAGGCCGGTGCGTAGCCCGTGTCCGGGCTGATCTGGCTCAGGTCTCCATTTGCACGCCGAAGCCAGAGCTCGCCCAGGGCCGAGAAGGCCACGTCCCCGGCCTGGTTCCAGGTGGGCCACCGCAGCACCTTGGCCTGCACCACCGGCGGGATCTCGTGCTTCTGTCGGGCCACGTCCCGCAAGGTCCACTGCCCCTGGGCGCGGAAGGGCACGCTGGTCCGAGCGCCGGTCGCCGGGTCGACCCGCCACAGCTTGCCGCCGGCCCACAGCACCAGCCCATCATTGGTCCAGGCCATGGCGGGGTAGACGCCGTGCAGGGCGAAGCCTTCGAGCTGGTCGTGGTCCAACCAGTCCGCCACCACTCGGCGCCGACCTGTACTCAGCTCGATGATCTCCAGCAGGGTCTTGGTCCGGTCGCGGCTGATGAAGGCCAGCTCCTGATGGTCGGGAGAGAGGGTCGGACGCGCCGCGCTGCCAGCCCCGCTGACGATGGCCTCGATGTCACCGGTGCGGCGGTCCAGGCGGGCGATGTGCCAGAGTCCCGCGACGGGATCGCCGTTGTATTCGAAGCGCCCGTGGCGGGTGCTGTAGTAGATGTAGCGACCGTCAGTGGCGGTCTCACCGGCGTGGGGGTCGCTGTCCTTGCTGGTCAAGGCGAAGCCCTGGCCGCCGTCGAGGTGCACCTGCCACAGCTCGGTGACGCCGATGCTGCGCGTGTCCACGGTCCGGCGACGCACCAGCAGGTAGGGGCCGGTCGGGTCCCAGACCGGGTCGGTGACCCGCGCTTCGTCTTCGTGGGTGAGCTGCCGTGGCTGGCTCCCGTCCACGCCCATGATCCAGACGTTCTCGTTGCCCCCGGCGTCGCTGACGTAGGCGATCTGCGTGCCATCGGGCGAGAGCTGGGGTTCGCAGTCCCAGGCCGCGCCGCTGGTGATGTGGGTCGCCTGGCCTCCGCGAGCGGGCATGGTCCAGATGTCGCCAAGCAGGTCGAAGACCAAGGTGTCGCCGTGCTGGGAGACGCCCATCCAGGTGCCCTCGTCCAGGGAGAGGTCCACCGTGTGGGTGGTCCCGTGGGGCGCGGTGATGTCCCAGGTGGGCTCGGCGTCGGCGTCGGCGTCAGCGTCCGCGGGTGGTGCGTCGTCCGCGGGTGGTGCGTCGTCCGCCGCGCGTGCAGTCGAGAGAGCAGTGGAGAGGAAGGTCAGGGCCAGCAGGAAGGGGAAGGCGTACATCGGGCGCCTCTATCCATCCTGCGCGAGCCTCGCCGAGCCCGCGGCGGTACCATGGGTCTCCGCTCGCTGCCCCCTGCTTCATGCCCCCTGTTCATCGACTGTGTACCTCCGCTCCTCCCACCTCGTGCTGCTCGTCCTGCTGGCCACTGGCTGCGGGCAGGACGCTGACCCCGCGCTTGCGACCTCTCTCGCAAGCAAGACCTCGCCTCGACCGCCGCCTCTGCCCTCGCCCAGCGGACCGCCCACCCTGGGCACGCTGCCTCCCCCGCCTGGCGGAACAGGCGAAGGCATGCACACCGACTTCCAGCGCGCGTTCACCGATGGCTTGACGATCGACCAAGGCGATGAGCTGCTGCGCGTCTCGGTGGTCAAGGCCGGGCGCATCCAGATCCACGGTGGCACCGTGCTGGTCGGAGACCCGGGCTGGGTGAAGGGCCTGGAGACGCTGCCGGTCGGGATCCCACGCGGCAAGTACCAAGCCGAACTGTCACGGGTCCGCAGCCAGGACCAACAGACCGGCGAGGTCGGCGAGCGGGTCGCGGCGATGCGACTGCTGCTGGGCAAGATGCCGGCCGCGCGCTGGCTGTACCTGGCCACGGTCGCCGTCGACACTGGCGCGGTGGCCTTTCTGACGCCGTCTGTCGCCGATCTGCTGGAGCGCCAACAACAAGAGGCCGCCCAGCGCTACGAGCACCGCCTGCACGGGGACGACGATCCCGAACCCGAGGACAGCATCGACACCCGCTTGCAGCAAGGCTTCGCCCGCGACCTGATCGCGCCGGTCCTGCTCCAGAGCCACAGCCACGGCCCCTTCGACTTTGTGGCGTGCAGCAGTGGCTTTGGCGATGGCCGCTACGACGTCTACGTCGGCCTGGACGAGCGGGGCGAGGTCGTCGAGCTGGTGGTCGACTTCGCCGTCCTGCTGGAGCCCATCTTCGACCAGGTGATCATCGAAGACATCGACGCCCTGCCGCCCGGCGCCATCGACCTGGGTTTCATGGAGGACCTGGGGATCCACGCTGACCACGGCCGCCCCACCGAGACCTGGCTGGCCGTTGACGCCTCTGCGCTGTGGGATGACCCGCTGCGAGGCCGCCCCGAGATCATCATCCAGAGCCCGGATGGTCAGCGCCTGTACCCGCCAAGCTCGATGGTCGCCGGCCACCACCGCATCGACGCCCCAGGCGTGCGCCACGCGCAGGTGACCATCAAGGTTCGCGTCGGGGTCAAGCCGCTATAGACGGTGCGCGCGGTTAGGCAATGCGCCCTGCTCCGGAGCTGCCCGTGCATCTGGTTCGCCCTCGTGATCTCATCGTGACCTTCGAACCCGACGGCATGGTCTTGTTGCGCAGCACTGGCCGCGGCGTCGGCGCCCGCGCGCCATCCTGGGCTGTCGGCGTGCTCGCCGCCTGCACCAAACCCCAGAGCCGGGACGACATCATCGCCACCATGGGGCCCTCCGCTGGCAAGGCCTTCGATGGCCTGGCCCAAGCCGGGCTGCTGGTACCGGCCGAAGAAGCCGCCGCCAGCCCGGTGATCTTCGCCAACTACGCCGGCATCGACATTCACCGGGCCATGCTCAACGACCAGGTGCGCCTGGACGCCTACTGGCGGGGGCTGCGGGCCGTCATTCGCCCCGACGATGTCGTCATCGACGCCGGGAGCGGGACCGGGGTCCTGGCCGTGATGGCCGCCCTGGCCGGCGCGCGAAAGGTCTACGCCATCGAGCGCACCGACATGGCCCAGGTGATCTCGCAGGTCGCCAGCGACAGCGGTGTCGCGGACCGCGTCAGTGTGGTTCGAGGCGACATCGCGACGGTGCAGCTCCCCGAACCGGCGCGGGTCATGGTCACCGAGACCTTCGGCCATTTCGCCCTGGCCGAGGGCATGATGGACGACGTACTGGCCTGCGCGGACCGCAATATGGGGGCCGACCGGGTGATCGTGCCGGGCAGCCTCAGCCTGCACCTCGCGCCGATGCCCAGCAGCCCCTCGGACCTGCTGGGGGCCTTCAGGCTACACGACTGCGGCGTCGACCTGCGCTGCCTGCTGGGCGACGCAAAGGGGCGCGCCCACGACCGCCAGGTCCGTCCGGACGAGGTCGGGCCCACCATCGACCTGGGCCGGGTGAACGTGCCCTGTCACACCGACTTCCAGGCCGAGTTCACCCTGGCCGAGCCCTGCCAGGCCCTGTGCGCCTGGTTCACGCTTCACATGGCACAGGGCGTCGACATGCCCTCGGGTCCCCACGACCCGACGACCCACTGGAGACAGACCTTGCTACCCATCGCCCTGCCCGCCGGGACCCACCAGCTCAGCGTGACGCCCGCTCCCGAGGACGGCCGAACCGTGGTCATCGCGGTCGCCGGCCAAGAAGTGCGTTGTCGCTGATGGGACGCCGACGCCGCCAGAAGGAACCCGTCGAGCTGACCCTGGATCGACTAGATGCCAAGGGCGTCTCTGGTCCCCACGGTACAGGCCGCCTGGTCGTGCGCGCCGGAGCGGTCGGCGCGACCCTGCGGGTCCGACCCGGTCGCAAACAAAAGGCCGACCGCTTGGAGTTGATCTCGCCCGCCCCGGACCAGGTGAAGCCAGCCTGTCCCGCCTTTGGTTCCTGTGGCGGCTGCCAACTCCAAGAGATGCCCCTGTCGCGCCAGCGCTCCGAAAAGGCCGCGCTGGTCGGCCGCCTGGTCGGCCACCCCTGCCACGACTGCACGGGCGCGCCACAGGGTCTGGGCTACCGCAACAAGCTGGAGCTGTCCTTCGCCGCCCGACGCTACCTGGTCGATCCGCCCACCGACCGCGAGACGCTGGTCGGGAGTTGGCTGGGCCTGCACCCGCCTGGCTGGCACTCGCGGGTGGTCGACCTGCAGGCTTGCCCCCTCGGAAGCCCCGAGATCAACACCGTGATCGCCGCGGTCCGCGACCTGCACCTGGCCCCGCCATGGGACGGCGCCACCCGCACTGGCTGGTGGCGCCACCTGGTGCTGCGCCAGGGTGATGACGGCGTACTCGTCACCCTGGTCACCCACCCCGACTGCCCCCTCGCGGCGATGCAGGCGGTCGCCGAGCACCTCGACCGGCTGGACTGCGTCAGCGGCGTGCGCTGGCTGGTCAACGACGGCGTGGCCGATGTCGCCACCGGTCAGCTCCGTGGGGTGCTGGCGGGCACCGACCACCTGAGCATCACCCTCCCCGCGACGCCAGGGTCAGAGAACGGCACTGCGGGCACCCCCATCCACTTGCCTGCCGACGCCTTCTTCCAGGTCAACAGCGCGGGTGCCGCCGTGCTCTTCGAGCGCATCGCCGACGCGCTGGGGCTCGCCGACCACCCCGGCGGAACGCTGCTCGACCTGTACTGCGGGGTGGGCGCCATCGGCCTGCACCTGGCCCGGCGGGTGGACCGGGTCGTCGGGATCGAGCTGCTGGACAGCGCCGTGCAGATCGCCCGCGACAACGCTGCGGCCAACGATCTGGCTGGCGAGTGGCACGCCGGCGCGGTCGAGGACATCCTGGCTTCCACTCAGTCCGAGCTCTCCCGGCGACTCATGGACCTGCCTGCCCCGTGGCGCGTCGTGGTCGATCCGCCCCGAGTGGGCCTGCATCCCCGCGCGGCCCAGTTCCTGGCCACCCTGGACGCCGACGTGCTGGTCTACGTCGCTTGCAACCCCGCCAGCCTGGGGCGCGACCGCATCATCCTAGAGGCAGGCGGCTGGATCCTGACCGATCTGTGGGCCGTCGATATGTTCCCGCAGACCCGACATATTGAAGCCGTGGGGCGGTTTGTGCGGGGGGTAGCAGTCCGCGACAACGCCCTCCCCTCGCCCTTGCAGGCTTGACCAGACTCTCCAGGTGGCCGACCTGTTGGCTGTCGCGATACACAGCCCGGAGGCTCCATGCGCACGCTCGCCACAGTCACTCTCGCCACAGTCACTCTCGCCACAGCCACGCTGCTCACGCTCGCCGCTTGCGGGACCACGGTCCGCGATGCGGACCCTTCCAAGCCGGGGGTTGCCGGCCCCAAGGCCACGCCGGCCGATGTCGTGGCGCCGGTCAGCAAAGAACTACAGGCCAAGGCAGTCTCGATCTTCAAGCCGCTGCCCGCTGCCCCGGTCGCTGGCGCAAACTCGCTCACCGACGCCCGCGTCGGGCTGGGCCGCTTGCTCTTCTTCGACGCGCGCCTCTCCAAGGGCCAGCAGATTAGCTGCAACACCTGTCATCTCCTCGACCAGTACGGTGTCGATGGCAAGCCAACCTCGACCGGTCACAAGGGGCAGACAGGCACCCGCAACAGCCCCACTGTATACAATGCCTCGCTCCAAGCATCACAGTTCTGGGACGGGCGGGCTGCCGATGTCGAGGAACAGGCCAGTGGCCCGATGCTCAACCCGGTCGAGATGGCGATGGCGGACGGACCGTCCGTGACGGCCCTGCTGAAGTCGATCCCCGGCTACGCGCCACTGTTTGCCGCGGCCTTTCCAGACAGCACC
>JAADHA010000620.1:11590-18195 GCA_013152105.1 Oligoflexia bacterium
CCATCGCCATCGGTGCCTTTGAGCGCACCTTGTTGACGCCCGGACCGCTGGACTCCTACCTGCGTGGCCAGACCGGCGCGCTGACGCCCGAACAACAGGATGGGCTCGCAGTCTTCCTGGACACCGGGTGTACGACATGCCACAACGGCTCGCTCCTGGGGGGCCAGGCTCTATTCAAGCTGGGCCTGGTCAAGCCCTATGACACGGCGGATATGGGCCGCTACGATGTCACGAAGAACGACGCCGACAAGCAAGTCTTCAAGGTCCCCAGCCTGCGCAATGTCGCAGAGACCGGACCCTACTTCCACGACGGATCGATCCCGACCCTGACCAAGGCCGTGTCGCTGATGGCCGAGTACCAGCTCGGCAAGACCCTGGATCAGAAGAAGGTCGCGCAGATCGTTGCCTTTCTGGGTGCGCTGACCGGCCCGCTTCCAACCGACATCATCACCAGTCCTGAGCTCCCCCAGTCGGGACCCCACACCCCGCCACCGGATCCGACATGATCGTCCTGCTCTCCTTGACACTGGCTTGCAGCACCTCGCCCCAAAACGTCACCCCAGCCACGCCCGCTGCGCCCGCTGCGCCCGCTGTCACCGCTGTCACCGCCGAACCGCCCGCGGTCGCCAGCGTGCCTGCCGCACCCGCCGCCGCGCAAGACATCGACGTCGCCCAGCTCAAGACCTGGCTGGACAGCAAGACGCCCTTTGTCCTGGACGTGCGGACCTCGCAGGAATTCGCCCAGGGGCACGTGCCGGGGGCGGTGAACATCAGCGTGCAGGATCTGCCCAAGCGCCTCGACGAGATCGCCTCGCACAAGGGCGACAAATTCGCCGTGATCTGCGCCTCTGGGGCCCGCTCAGCCGCCGCGACCTCGCTCTTGCACAAGGCGGGCTACGCCGGGGCCACCAACGTCAAGGGCGGCACTCGCGCCTGGATCACCGCCGGCTACCCAGTCGACTAGGGGGACACAATGTTCGACTTCGTCTTGACCGATGCGCAGCGCGCGATCCGCGATGATGCGCGGGATCTCGTAAAGAGCGTGCCTCGCCAGCTCATCCTGGACATGGACGCCGACAAGGTCGACTTCCCCCGTGAGTTCCTACAAGAAGCCGGTCGGCGCAACCTGATGGGCTGCCGCTACCCGCGGGCTGTCGGAGGAAGAGGGCTGGACTGGGTCACGACCGCCATGGTGATGGAAGAGGTCGGCGTGCTCGGCTACATCTTCGCCTGCGTCTTCGGTGTCGGCGCCGAGCTGGTCTGTGACGCGGTCGTCCAGCACGGTACTGACGACCAGCGCGAGCGCTACGTCAAGCCCCTGCTGCGCGGCGAGCGCTTCGCGGCCGAGTGCCTGACCGAACCTCGGGGTGGGTCCGACTTCTTCGGCACGTCCACCACCGCGGTCGACAAAGGCGACCACTACCTGCTCAATGGCCAGAAACGCTTCATCGTGGGCGGCACCGCCGCGGACTTCTTCCTGGTCTACGCGGTCACCGACCCGCAGGCGCCTCCCCACAAGGGGATCACCTGCTTCCTGGTCGATCGCACCCAGGGCGTGAAGACCCCCTATGTCTACGGTCTGATGGGCTGTCGCGGCGGCGGGGCCAGCCGGGTCTGGTTCCACGACGTGGTGGTGCCCAAACAGAACGTGCTCGGACGGCTCAACCACGGCGTCGATGTCTTCCACACCATGATGATCCCCGAGCGCCTGGGGACCGCGGCCATGACGGTGGGGGCTGCCCGTCCCGCGCTGGACATCGCCACCCGCTACACCACCCGACGCAAGGCATTCGGCCGCCCGATCAACCGCTTCCAAGGCGTGAGCTTCCAGATAGCCCAGGCGGCGACGCTCTTGGATGCGTCGCGGGCGATGGTCTACTCGACCTGCCTGGCCGTGGACGCACCGGCACCACCAGCCCAGGTCCGAAGGTTGGTCAGCGAGACCAAGAAGTTCGTCACCGAGAGCTGCCAGCAGGTCGTACACCACGCCATGCAAGTGATGGGCGGCATCGGCTACACCAATGTCTACCCGGTAGAGCGCATCCACCGAGACCTGCGGCTGGCGTCGATCTGGACGGGTACTAGCGAGGTCATGGCGCTGATCACCGCGACCGAGTGGTACAAAGAGTGCGCCGAGCAGCAGGCATTGGGCACGGTGCGCGACGTCGAAGCCGACGCCGCTGAAGCCCAGGCAACCGACGAGAAGGTATTCGAGTAGGCGGCAGCGCCCTGTCACCTGCACCCTGTCGCCTGCACCCTGTCACCAGCGCCCTGTCACCTGCACCTTGCCCCTCGCCGGAGTAGGCTGCCAGCCGATCGCGAGCCCTCTTCGCACGGAGCCCCGGCATCAAACGCGTCCTCCGCTGGCTGCTGGCCACCCTCGCGGTGACGTTGAGTGTCGCCGCGGTGCTGCTGTGGCCGCACTGGGTGGCGGTGCGGGACGCCACCGTGGCCAGCGCGGACGCCCACGTGGCGTACCAGGTGGCCCACCCTGGCTGGTCCTTCCCGGCGACGGTCTGGTCCGCTCCCGCCCCCCTCGACCTGCCGCCCGAGCGACTGGCGATGCACGCCCAGGCGCGGGGCTACCAGGAAGCCTGCCCTCCCACCAAGCCCGGCGAATACTGCGCCAAGGACGGCAGCGTGATCCCCCGAGGCGGCCACTTTCCCGAAGGTGATCAGCCCCCTGGCCTGAACGGCTGGACCCGCCCTCTGGCCCTGGAGCCCGTGCGGATCGGCAGCTTGGTCGGCCCCGACGCCGAGATCCGCCAGCACTTGCCCCTGGACCGCGCCCCCAAGCTGCTGGTCGCCGCGATCGTCGCCGCCGAGGACGAAGATTTCTACGAACACTCCGGCGTCGACATCAAGGGCGTCCTCCGCGCCGCGCTGATCAACGCCCAGGGTGGCGGCTACAAGCAAGGCGCCAGCACGCTGTCCATGCAGGTGGTGCGCGACCTGAGCCAGGACAAGGACCGGACCCTGCGGCGCAAGCTGCGCGAAGCGGTGGCGGCGATCGCCCTCGACCGGCACCTGGGCAAAGACGGTGTGCTCCAGATCTACCTGGACGCGCCCTACCTGGGCCAGGACGGCAGCATGAGCATCTGCGGCTTCCAGGCCGCGGCCCGGCACTACTACGGTGTCGACGCAACGGACCTCAGCCTGTCCCAGGCGGCCACCCTGGCCGGGATCCTGCCCGCTCCCGGCAAGTTCGCACCCGACCGTTTTCCAGACCAGGCCCGGCAGCGACGCGACGCGGTCTTGCAGCGCATGGCAAAGGCCGGCTTCGATATCAGCGCAGCGCTGGCCGAACCGATCCAGGCCGCGCCCCATCCTCGGCCGCTGGACCGCTTCCCCGCCTACCTCCAGGCCGT
This sequence comes from Oligoflexia bacterium, assembly GCA_013152105.1. Classification (GTDB taxonomy): domain Bacteria; phylum Myxococcota_A; class UBA796; order UBA796; family UBA2385; genus UBA2385. Next base: position 14,959 of record JAADHA010000620.1, read on the forward strand.
GCGAACCTGGATGCTGGGCGCGGTGGGCGCAGACACGCTCTACGGGGCCGGGCTGGACGTGTGGACGGCGCTCGACATCGTCGCGCAAGAACAGTCCGACACCCTGTTGCCCGCGCGGATCCGCTACCTGGAGCGCAACGTCGGCCGCCACGGGACCCAGCCACTGGAAGTCGCCACCGCCCTGGTCAGCAGCCGCACCGGCTACCTGGTGGCGGTCTACGGTGGGACCCAGGCCCTCTCCACCGACTTCAACCGGGCGACCCAGGCACGCCGTCAGCCCGGCTCGTCCATCAAGCCACTGGTCTACGCCATGGCCTTGTCCGAGAAAAAGCCCGACGGTTCCTGGAAGTACACGCCGGCCAGCACCATGCGCAACAGCCGCGGCGTCTTCCCCGGAACCAACGGCTGGAACCCCCGCAACGTGGGCGGTGGCTACACATCGACCGCGACCTTGTCCTACGGCCTGGCCTGGTCCCAGAACATCGCCACCGCCTCGCTGCTTCAGGACGCGGGCGGACCCAAGGCCCTCATCGACTTCGCGGACACCTTGGGCTTTGACACCAAGGGCTGGCCGGCCGAGCTGGGGCTGGCGCTGGGTCAGGGCGAGGTCACGCCGCTGGAGATGGCCCGCCTCGTCGCGAGCGTGATCGGCGAGGGGCGCCTGGCTGGGGCCTGGCCTGTCATCCAGGTCATCGACGCGGGCGGCCGGGTGCGCCTGCGGACCGATGGCTTCGGCGCCCAGGTCATCCCACCCCAGGCCGCGGCCCTGACCCGCGACCTGATGCGCGGCGTCATCGAGCAGGGCACAGGGGGATCGGTGCGTGGCGGCGGCGGCTACCCCGGCTACGGCGGCCCCGCGATCGGCAAGACCGGTACGACCGACAGCGAGAAGGACCTGTGGTTCATCGGCGGAACCCCCGACTACGCCGGTGCCCTGTGGATCGGCTACGACAAACCGACCCGGATCGGCGCCAGCTCCAGCGACCTCGCGGCGCCCTTGTGGGGCTGGTGGATGCGCGCGATCCACCAGGGCATGCCCCACGCCGAATTCCAGGGCAAGGTCAAGACCACCTCGCGCGCGGTCTGCCGGATCACCGGCCTGCTCTCCAACGGGACCTGCAAGGTGATCGGCACGCCCTTCCTGCCCGGCACCAGGCCCACGAGAACCTGTCCGATCTACCACGCACCCGAAGTTGTTGAGGGTGGCGAGGGTGGCGAGGGTGGCGAGGGTGGCGAGGGTGGTGAGGGTGCAAGTGCGGTCGGAGGCAAGAAAGTCTACGAGGGGCTGTGGAAGAGAAAGGCCCGCGAGGCGGCCGAGGCGGAGGAGGCGGAGGCGGAGGCGGCGGAGGCGGCCGAGGCGGAGGAGGAGGCAGCTTCCAAAGCCGGGCTGGCCGCTCCCGCCCCCACCCNCAGGGCGGGTAAGAGCGCGATTGGCGGTGCCTCGAGGCGTGGCTCGAACACACCCCTGCAAGCGCCTGCGAGGTGGTAACTTGACTACAGCGAGCAGACTCCACCACCCTTCTCAGAGCAGATGAAATGGGCAAGCAGAGAACGCAGACCTCGACCGCATCTTCGCTCGCGTCTACGTCCTCGCCCTCAACCTCGACGGTCGCGACTCGCAGCAGTACGGCCAGCGCCACGAGTTCGGCCGGCTCAAGATGAAGGGCGTCATCGACGCGGACCTGGCCCAGAACGCCGTCCCCGCCGCGGGCTTCGACTCATGGCGGGCGGCTCATCACGCCGACCGGCACCGTCCTAACGATCCCTGGTCAGCGGACGTGCCCGGGGCGGACGGCGCGCTGGGCAACGCCGACGACCAGCCTCGGGCGGGCAAGCTGGTGAACTCCGCGCGCATCCAGGCGCTGAGCGAGGCCGTCGCCACGGGCAACGATGCCAACGTCTGGACGGCTGTCGATGACCTCGACGAACTCGATCCGGCCTACCTCTCCGATGTCGACGGCTCCAGGGCCTTCTGCTGCCAGGCTCGCGGCCAGGCTCGCGGCAAGCTCAGCCCGACCACCTACGCCGTGATCGCTGGCAACAACCTCTCGCGCATCGCCGACCGCATGCTGGGCGACAGCGCCCGCTGGCAACGGACCTACACCCTGAACCGGGCCGAGAACGGCCATGACCCGGACCACATCACCCCCACCCAGCAGCTCAAGCTGCCCGCCCTGTAGGCATCATGACGCTACCGCTGGCACTGTTCCTGGCCTGCGCCAACGCCACCTCGGGAGGCGCCTCTGCCGTGCCCGTCAGCGCGGAGACCACCGTGGCCGACCTCAAGCCGGGCCTCACCCAGCGACGCCGCATCGACCTGAACGTCGGCACCACGGTCACCGTGCCGGAATTGCAACTCAGCGTCACGCTGGTGTCCGCCAAGGACTCGCTCTACCGCCAGGAAGGCGGCAAGAAGGGCCACCGAGTCACCGGCACCCTGCACCTGGAACAAGGCGACCAGGTCATCGACCAGGCATTCAGATCCGGCCAGGCCTTTGAAGCCTTCGGCCACCCCATGGCCGTCTTCGGCACCTCGGGCTGGCTGGAGCTGAGCGTCTTCCCACCCGGCGCCACTGTGATGCCCTGAGCTGCGGCGAAAAGGGCGGCTCCGAGGCGGCCCGAGAAACGCATCAACTACCCTGATGACGCATCCAGGTCTGGCATTCCAGACGTGACAACCCTGTTCATGCCAGTTGTGCGGACCATGAGCGCGAGCACGAAGATCAGCCGAGTTCGGCGTTCCGCTCGTGATTCCTGATGAAAACGAGGGCGCGCTGTGCCTTTGTATTCTGCCTGTCGAGCTGACCCCGGGGCCAGTTGGGGCTGGGTATTGTCTCGCTGCCCGGCCCGATCGGGAGAGGCCCAGGCGCGCTACGCAGTGGTGGAACATCGACGAGCAGAGTGGGTCCGTGTCGGTGATGCGGGTCGGGTCAGCGAGGTGGGCAGTGTCGGCGGGCAGTGTCGGCGGGCAGTGTCGGCGGGAGTCTCGCCGCCCAGGCCAAAGGCCCGGATGTGGTGATACTCGAGGAGGCGTGTCCGCGTGCAGCGTCCTCGCTGGGCGTCAACGAAGGCGCACCGCGTGGGGGATGTGCCTGCTTCGGTTCTGCGCGGCGGGGTTCCGTTCTGGCCGATGGCGCTGAACACCCAAAGGCTGCTGTGCCCCATGGCGCGGTCCCCGGCAAGTCCTGCGGTCGCGTTCGACGCTGCAGCGGCTGGCAGCATCCCCCGGTGTTCTGT
>JAADHA010000428.1 GCA_013152105.1 Oligoflexia bacterium
CCAGCATGAACGCCGCGAAGGGTACCGGGGACCTGCAGAAGCTGGGGAGCGACAGCCAGCAGCTACGCCAACTGACCCGGGGGCTGTGCGACACACTGGACGGAGACGCCTGCGTGAACGTGTACGTCGGCACCTTGTTCCTGCTGATGTTCCTGATGCTGCCGCTGATCCTGTCCAGCGTCTTCGCGGCCTACTCGGTGGTGGGCGAGAAGACCTCGCGGACGCTTGAGCCGCTGCTGGCCACGCCCATCACGACCACCCAACTCCTGGCAGGCAAGGCCCTGGGCGCCGCCATCCCCGCGATCGGCGCGACCTGGGCCGGCGTGGCTGCCTTCCTGCTGGTGGTTCGACTGTGGGTCTCCGACCAGGGCATCGCGCTGCTCCTGGCGCCACAGTGGCTGGTGGCGGTCGGCGTGGATGGGCCGCTGCTGGCCATGCTGGGCGTGCTTTTCGCCATCCTCATCTCGTCCCGGGTCAACGACCCGCGGGCCGCCCAGCAGCTCTCCAGCCTGGTCGTCTTGCCTCTGGTCCTGCTGCTGGTCGGCCAGAGCATGGGCCTGGTGATGGTCAACGGGTGGATCGTCTACGTCGGCGGCGCCTTGTTGCTGCTGGCCGACCTGGGCCTGCTGGCGCTGGCGGTCGGCGTGTTCGAGCGAGAGGCGATCCTCACGCGCTGGAAGTGAGGACGGACGCCGGGGGCGGAATCAGAACCGATCCTTGCGAGCCCGAAGCGCTCCCAGCACTTCAGCCGGTGGCGCGCCGACCATCTCGACGGCAGCCGCCAGGGCGGGATCATCAGCTCGCATGAAGGGGTTGGTGGCTCGCTCCTCGCATAGCAGGCCCGGCACGGTCGGCTCACCTCGGCCGCGCTGCGCCTCGACCGCTTGAGCGCGCGCGCGCAGAGCGGGATTCCCAGGGTCCACCGTGAGCGCGAAGCGAGCGTTGGCCACAGTGTATTCGTGGGCGCAGTAGACCCAGGTGTCGCCTGGCAGGGCTCGCAGTCGCAGCATCGCGTCCCAGAGCATGGCGGGCGTGCCCTCCAAGAGCCGGCCGCAGCCCATCAAGAAGATCGTGTCACCGCAGAACAGGGCGCGACTGGCTGGAAAGTGAAAGGCGACATCACCCGCCGTGTGGGCCGGCACGAAGTGGACCGTGGCCGGGCAGGCGCCCAGGTCGAAGCGGTCGCCCTCATCCACCCCCAGGTCCATGCCTGGGATCCGCGCGGCGTCGCGAGCCGGGCCGACAATGCGTGCGCCAGAGCGCGCCTTCAACTCAACATTGGCGCCGGTGTGGTCCCAGTGGTGGTGCGTGTTGAGGATCCAGTCCAGGGTCCAGCCCCGCTGGGCCAGGGCCGCTTCCACAGGCGCCGCCTCGGCCGGATCGACCACGCCGGTCTGGCCGGTGAGGGGACAGCGCAGCAGCCACACATAGTTGTCCTGTAAGACCGGGATTCGGACGATCTCCAGGATGGAACTGACCGCATCAGTCACGGCTACTCCGCCGCGGCGATGAGCATGTGGGTGAAGTACAGCTCGCCAGCGTCGTTCTGGGCCACCCCCATGGCCGAGAAGTTGAAGTCGGGGGTCTCGATGTTCTCGAGGTGGGGCGGGCTGTTCAGCCAGCCGTCGTAGGCGGCATAGGCGGGATCCTTGTAGCCGGCCGTCATGTACGCGACGTTCTCGCCGACCGCGCTCACGTTGCTGAACATTGTCGTGAGCTCGGCCGCGCGATCGTCGAAGCCATCGTGGCCGAAGGGCACAGTACCGTCGGCCATGTCCTGGCTGTGGGCACGGGCGAGCTCGCTGGCACAGGCGTCCAGGGTCAGTGGTCCCAGACCCACGGACTCGCGGTAGTCGCTGATCAGCGCGTTGGTGTCCGACTCCATCGTGCTGTTGGGCGTGCAGCTCCCGCTGTCGGTGCCGCTGTTCTTGGATGAGCAGGCGCTGGCGAGGGCAAGAGCGAGCACGACGATATCGGGCGGGGCACGCATGGTGATCTCCTGCGAGAGGTGGGCGCGAGTCGCCACCCTAGGGTACCGCCATCGGCCTCGTCATCGGTCAGGCGAATGTGAGCGCCGCGTCAGGAGGCTGCAAGGGTCGCGCTGAGTGCCGAACCGCGCGGGCAAACCAGGGTCGATCCGACCAACCCGCCCGAACAGGCTGGCGGGTCTGCAAGCCGCAACCACACCCATGAACAGAGGGAGGTCCCATGACCTGCCATGGCCACCCGTCCGTCCCGCGCCCGCCGGCCATCTTTTCCAGTGAAGATCAGGCCCTCGATGACGCCATCGCCACCATCTTGGGGCGTCCTCGTGACCTGTCCGCGCCCCTGCCTGGAGTCGAGATCGGTGGCGAAGCCCTCATCGAGGTGGCGTGGATCTGGCAGGGACTCGTCATCGACGTGGTCCATATCGACGCCCGCAAACAGTCCGAGACCGGCATCCCGGTGCGCTTCGAGGCAGGCGAAGCCCTGGTCACCGTGCAGAATTCCTGGGAGGGCTGGCGAGAGCGGGACGGTGAGCGCCGCGCCTTGCAGACGGGGACGCTCCGGCCGGTGGGACCGGACCACTCCGACCTGGTCCTCGCACCCGGTGAGCAGGTGCTGGTGGCGCTCGGCGAGGCACGCTTCCTGGTTCGCCTGACCCCGAGCGGCGCCAGGGTGGCGGGGCGCTTCTCGCGCGAGGTCGACCTGCCTTTCGCCGGGATCATGAGCTTCGTCTCCTTCCTGGCCCTGATCTTCGGCGGGGTGATCGCCACCGCCCCACCGCCGGTCGAGCAGACCGTGATCGACATCCCCGAGCGGATCAGCGAGCTGCTGCTGACCGTGCCGGCGCCGCCGCAGTTGCACCCGGTGGCCAGGCCTCTCGCACCTCGCGATGCCCAGGCGGGAAAGCGCGCCCCGAAGATCGAGGGTCGAAGCGGCCGCGAGCGGGGCAAGCGGACGGCACGAGGGGGCCCAGATCTGGAGCGCCGCCGCGTGGACAAGGAGATCGCCGAAGACGCCGGCCTGCTGGGGGCCTTGGCTGATGCCGGTGAGCTGGGCGGGGTCTTCGAGGCGGGGATGCGCGACGACTTGAGCGCCGGGATCGGGAGCCTGCATGGCGCGCTGGGCGTTCAGATGGGCACGGGCTTTGGCCAGCGCGGTCGGGGGCCGGGCGGTGGCGGCGACACAGTCGGCTCCTTCCGTGGCACCGGAACCCAGGGCCTGTCCAACGGCACCAGCGGCGACTTCTCGGGAGGCGGAGACATCGGCCCCAAGCACCCAGGCGACGTCCACGGCAGCGGCGATCCGATAGTCATCGGCGGCCTGGAGCGCAGCGTGGTCGACGCGGTCATCAAACACCACCTGGCGTCATTCCGCTTCTGCTACCAGCGCGCCCTGGGCCGTTCCCCCGACCTGTCAGGAAAGGTCAGCATCCGCTTCGTGATCGCCCACGACGGCACGGTGTCCAAGGCCATGGTCAAGAGCAGCAGCCTGGGCAATGACATGGTCGAGGACTGCCTGTCCGAGCGCTTTCTGCGCCTGCGCTTTCCCGAGCCCGCTGGAGGCGGCATCGTCGTCGTGACCTATCCCTTCGTGTTCAGCCGGGGATAGGCACCCGGACAGCTCGCAGGATCCAGCCATCCCCTCACCTGAGTTAGCCTGCCTGGCATGAGGTTCCTCGGCTCACTCCTGATGCTCGCCGCCATCTACGTGTACTACCTGTCCGCCGTCGACCGGCAGTCGGTGCTGGCGCTGAACGTGGTCGAAGTGGACACCCAGCTCCGGTTCATCAACCTGTACAGCATCCTGGGCATCGTGGGACTGGCGATGTGGGTCCCCAGCTTCCTGGGGCGGGTCTTCAAGCCGCGACAGCGCCCTGGCGTCACGTCGGCTGGTCACCGCCCGGCTCAGCAGCGGGCACGCGCCTCGGTGTCTGGCTACGACCCTGGCTACGACCCTGGCTTTGGGCCGGACCGAGAACGCAACACCGACTACGGCGCCGTCGCCGGGGGGCAGTCCCGGTCTGATCCCTTCGGCCGCGCACCGACCCGGCCCGAGTTCGCCACCCAGGCCAGCCCCTGGCGCGAAGAGATCATGAACCAGCTTCGCCGCTTCGACGGCGGTCCAGGTGCTCGTATCGTGACCGATGACGCCATGGGCGTGCCCCTGGTGCTGGTCCTCGAGAACATGGCACCGCGGCACTGTGAAGACGCGATCACCACCCTGGGCCAGCTCCTGACCTGGATTCCGCTGCCACCAAGGGTGCGCATCCGCTTCGAAAACTGTCCCGAGGGCCCCGCCCCCCGCCATCACCTGGTGGGCAAGGCGCTGGGATCGGTGATCGATCCAGGCGTCTTCAAGGCCGTCTCCAACGCCAACCAGGTGGACGTGATGTTCCTGAACCCGGACCCACGGTGGCGCGAACAATGGTAGCGGTCAGGATCGGCGCGACAATTGGTACCGCGGTGCTATCGGGACCCTGAAGCGTCACTCACCGAAGCCAGCGTGAGATCGCAGGGCAGCGCCCCGTGCCCCAGGATGATGGCGCGATCCGTCGCTCGACGAAAGCGGTCGCGGGTCTTGCCGACCCCGGCGATGATCTTCAGCTTGTCGTGCTCTACCGCGATGGTGTTGGGGCGACGGGCGAGTTCTTCCTGGTCCAGGTCGAAGACCAGCTCGCCCTTGTGGTTGGCGTCGACCGCCTCGGCCACCTTCTGGCCCGCCTCGGGACTCAGGACGATCTGCGTGTAGGGCATCCCGGCCTCGTCCATCTCCAAGCTCGCGGCGGTCAGGTCGGCCTGGGTCGCGAGCACCTGGTCGCCCATGCGCAAGCGGAGCTGTCCGGATCGTCCGAGCAGGGCCGGGACGGCGGTGGCATCATCTGGAAGGCCGGGCATGGTGGCGACCAGGCTGATCTGGTCGCTCGTGGTCGTCCACCGTGGCTTGCCCAGCCCCATCGACTCTGCTCGTTGCTGCATGATCGGCAGGGTCTGCGCCGCGCATCCTGTGTGCCAGGTGATGACCAGGCGGGACCCGCCCGCGCGGCCGCCGAGGTAGCCGAGCATGGCCAGCGCGCCGACGTTGGCCGCCAGGAACAGGGCAAAGCCGATCGGGACCACGCGCCAGGCCAGCGCTATGCGGCCCTGGTCATCGCGCAGTCGCATCGAGGCACTCCTTGGGGGCGGGCCGACCTAGCCGGTTGCCAAGAGGTGCGCCCGTAGTCCCAGGCGCGGGCTATCGTCGAGACATGCCCCCACTGCACCCTCCCAGAGGCCGCCATCGCAAGCCCGCCGACACCACGGTGCTGGTCACCGGCGCCAGCACGGGCCTGGGCTTGGCCATCGGCCGAGCGCTGATCGCCCGCGGCTACCGGGTGGTCCTCACCGCTCGCCCAGAGTCCATGCATCGCTTCGCAGATCTCGGGATCCGCGAAGGGCAGGGGGTCTTTCTGCGCGCGCTGGATGTGCGGGATCCCGACCATCGCTTGCGGATCATCACCGAGCTGGAGGTCGACCTGGGCGGCATCGACGTCTTGGTCAACAACGCAGGGATCTCCTACCGGACGGTGATCGAGCACGCGACCGAGCGCGATCTGCAGGACCAGCTCCTGGTGAACTTCCAGGCCCCGATGGAGCTGGCCCGGCTGTCCCTGGCGGGCATGCGGGCCCGACGCTGGGGCCGCATCATCCACGTCAGCTCGGTCGGAGGGATGATGGCGATGCCGACCATGGGCCTGTACTCGGCCAGCAAGCACGCGCTGGAGGGGGCCAGCGAGGCGCTGTGGTACGAAGTTCGACCCTGGGGAATCGGCGTGACCCTGGTCGAGCCCGGCTTCATCAACTCCGACGGTTTCCAAAAGGTGCGCTACACGCCCCTGGCCCAACAGGCCGAGGCCGACCAACGTGACCCCTACCACGCCCACTATCGCTACATGGCGGACTTCATCGGCGCGGTCATGCGGCGGGTCCAGGCCACGCCCCAGTCGGTGGCGAACAAGGTCGTGCGCGTCATCGAGCATCCCGATCCCCCGTTGCGCGTGCCCGCCACCCTGGACGCGTCGCTGTTCTTCTGGCTGCGCCGCATGCTGCCCCGATGGGTCTATCACCGGGTCTTGTATTGGGGGCTGCCCAGTGTCCGCAAGTGGGGAAGGGGACCGTTCTCGCGGCCAGCCCTGCCGGAAACCGGGCCGAAGGAGGACGCCGAAGACTAGCCGCTGTCAGCGGCCCTTCACCACGGTGCGTGTGAAGTCCATCGCGCCGTCGCGGGTATAGAATTCCCCCGTGAGTTGATCGTCGGCCAGCTCGATCCAGACGAAGCCTTCGATGCTGTCGTCCTCGAAGAATGTCGCATCACCACGGCCCACAAGGTCGGTGGTCTTGGAGGCCGCGCCGCTGACAATCAACTCCACTCCGCAGGTCGGCTCCAGCCACTGGCGTGTGTGGTCATGGCCGCTGAGGTAGAGGTCCACTTTGTCGCAGAGACTCTCCTCGATGAATGCCTGCACCGTCTCGCCATTGGCGACGGGGAGCCAGTCGAAACCCTCGTAGGCGCCGGCGTTTCCGTGCTGGCCATTGCTGAGGTAGGGGTGGTGAGCAAAGACGATGTTCCACGTGGAAGTGCTCGCCGCGAGCTCACCGTCCAGCCAGTCCTGTTGTTCGGCCGTCGACCAGTCCAGCAGGATCTCGTTGGTATTCAGCGCGTAAAAGCTGGCTTGTTTCTGGGTAAAGTCGTAGTACTTGTCCGGCATGGTCCATTTTTCACTGCGGTCCGAGTACTCGACTTCATAGTCCGCCTTCCACGACTCTATTGACAGCAGCCCGTAGTCGTGGTTGCCCAAGACCACCATGAAAGGCAGATCCAGGTCCGCGTAGGGAAGCTCGAACTTGTCCTGGAATTGCCCGTCATCGACGCTGTCCACCCCGTCGTTGTAGATGTTGTCGCCCAAGTAGAGGACGAAGTCGCAGCCATCGCCCAGGGCGTCCGTCTTGGACTCGCACACGTTCTTGATGGTGTCCGCAACCAGGTACTGGTCGGTGTTGCCCATACCACCGTCGCCCATCGCGACGAAGCGCACGACATTGGTGGGGACCGGCGTCGTGCTGCCGCCATCAGAGCCCGTGCCCCCGTCACTGCTGGTGCCACCGTCGGGACTTGTTCCGCCGTCCGACGTGGAGCCCGCGTCCCCCGCGCCGCCCCCGTCGCTGCCGGTGTGGGTGTCCGTGACGGTGGTGCCCAAGCCAGTGCCCGAGCCCGTGCCCGAACCAGTGCCCGAGTCAAGCGCCGGTTTGGTCGTGCACGCCAGTGCCAGGGAGAGGAGCGAGGGGAGGGCGAACATGGGCGAGCCCGGGCGTTGGAAGGGAGAGTGAGGATAACGCCGGAACTTGGCCTTTGGGGGGCATACTTGTACAGCGATGGGGCGCATGCTCGACCGCACTTTCGATGTTTTTGCATCGAAGTTGTGTTGCAAGCGCAGTCAGGTTAACGGCCTTTTCAGGCGGTCGTGCCTAGGGACGCCCACCGACCCAAGCAGAAGGCAGCCGCAGATCAAGTGATGCTGTAGGCTCGAGTTCGTGACAACAGAAACGCTCCCCACCCCCCTGGAGATGGAAATGATCCGCAACACTCTCATCGTGCTCTCGCTCGGTTCCATGGTCGCTTGCGGCTACAGCGAAAGCCAGTACGCCGACGACTACACCGCCGCCATGTGCGACAACATCACGGCCTGTGAGACGGACATCGTCGACGCCTACGTCGCCATGGGCCTGGACGACGCCACCGCGCAGTCCACCTACGACGCCTCCTACACCGCCGTCTGTGAGCCCGTCGCGACCAGCGACACCGGCTCTACCAGCACCGACAGCACCTGCAACTTCGACTCGACCGCCGCCAAGGCTTGCGTCGACGGCCTCGCGGCCATGTCCTGTGACTTCTGGAGCACGGGCACCGGTCTCCCCGCCGACTGCGCCACCGTCTGCGGCTGATCCCTTCTTCGCTGCTTCGGTAGTGATTTTTTCCGCGCTCGCGTCGGTTTTCGGCGCGGGCGCGGTTTTTTTCTTGCCCTCCTTCAGTGGATGAAGGCCGGGTTCTCCAGCGCCTGTGAGTACACGCCATCCACCGCGGCGGGGTGGGACGTGTCGCCCGTGCTGGACTGGTCGTAGGTGTCCGCCCGGGTTCGGACCAGGATCCCCTGCGTCACGGCGTCATGGATCTGGTCCGCCTCGCCCACCGGATCGTCCAGCAGCATCAGCGCCGCCAACGGGTGCTTCGGGTCCTCCATGTCCACGAACATGCTTCGCCCCGCCAAGCTGGTGCCACCCTGGCTGTAGATGTCTCGGGCCTCGCCGTGATCCAGCAGCGCGAAGATCGCCTTGCCCCGGAGCTCTCCCAGGGTCGGCCAGCCTCAAGGTTGCGGGCGAGTTGCGGGCTTCAGCGCCGCGTCCAGGTCCGAGACACCGGCCCCCTTGAGCTTGGAGGCCAGCGAGCGCCAGGCATCCCCGTGCAGCTCGCGCCACTCTAGGAAGACCTGGGCCTGGTAGCCCTGCAGCTCGATGTAGAGGCCGCGCGAGGCCAGCTCGGGCCCGGTCCGCAAGAACCACAGCCCGTCGGATTGGCGGCGCATGGCGTAGACGATCGCCGGACCGACGCGCTCGGCGCTGGCGTTGAGGCCCAGGGCGACGCAGAGGCTACGCGTCTCCAGCTCGGGCTCAGCATCGATCTCGGCGACATTCACCGGCGCGCTGACCTTGAGCCATCCCGCGGTGGCTTGCTGGCGACCGTTGTAGACCACCAAGGACCGCCGGTCCCCATCGCGGTTGCTGTAGGCCAGCACCGCGTCGTCGACCGTGCCATTGCCCCGGAGCAGGTCGAAGAGGGCGAAGTCGGCGACCCCGCTGAACAGGTGGCGCTGGCGAAGCAAGGGGAAGATCACCGCGTCATGGTGCTTCACGAAGCCCAGGTCGGGCTGTTCTTCGCGGTAGGCGCGGGCGTACTCCATGCCGTATTTCTCTTCGAAGCCCTCGACCTGGCCGTGACCGAACATGGGCAGGCCGGGCAGGGTGGCCATCACCGTCGTGACGCCAAAGTACTTGTCGCCCTTGCCGAATTGAGCGACCGCGGTGTCTTCGTCGGGATTGTTCACGAAGTGTACGAAGCGCTCCAGGATCCCTGGACTGTAGGCCAGGACCTCGCGAATCAAGTCCTTGAAGCCGCTGATGTTCTCGTCCCTCAGCATGTGCATGAAGGCCGAATTGTAGACCCGGTGCATGCCCAGGGTGCGCACGAAGTAGCCCTCCATCATCCAGAAGGCTTCGGCCAGCAGCAGGGTGTCCGGGGCCTCGGCCGCGACCCGTTGCACCACCTCGCGCCAGAATTCCCGAGGCATGCTGGCGGCGAAGTCCTGAGCGCTGACGCCGTGTTCGGCCCGCGAGGGGACCGCTCCAGCGCTGCCCGGGACGGGGTGCCACAGGCGCTGGATGTGACGGCGAGCCAAGGTCATGGCCGCGTCGAAGCGGATGACCGGGAAACGACGGGCGACATCGAGGATGGTCCCGATGACCGCTTCTCGGACCTCGGGGTTCAAGTAGTCGAGCTGGTCCGTGTCATTCCACGGCATATGGGTGCCGTCATTGCCGTGGTAGAGGTAGCGCACTTCACCGCTGCGCTGGTCGACGCGCTTGAACACCACCGCGGCGTCGCTGCGGTCGGCGTAGCCATCCTCCAAGAAGACGCTGACATCGGGGTGATCGCACAGGTCCGGTCCGGTGAAGCGGTAGCTGGGGTAGGGCGGCTCATTGAGCTGGACGAACCACTCGGGGTGCTCGATGACCCAGCGCCCGTCGATGCCCGTGTGGTTGGGCACCATGTCCGAGGCCAGCCTCAGACCGCGCTGGCCGGCCCGCCGCGACAGGTCCAGCCAGGCGTCCTCGCCCCCCAAGCGGTCGGCGATGACGTAGTCGTAGAGCGCATAGGCCGAGGCTTCGGCCTGGGGGTTGCCTGCCGCCTGCTTGATGCGCTGGCTGGCCCGACCGCGCTCCCACAGGCCGATCAGCCACAGGCAGTTGAAGCCCCGTGAGACCAGCAGGTCCAGCTCGCTGTCGGGGACCTGATCGAGGCGCGTGATGGCATGGCCGTGGGCCTTGGAGAGCTGGTCGAGCCAGACCAGGGTCTGCTTGGCGATCATCACGACGTCCGGCATCCAGGCGCGATCGTCCGAGAAGGCGGCCCGCGGGCTGACCACGTCCTGCACCGCGCCGCCGGGACCGCCCGCCGATCTGCCCGCACCTGGGCCCAAGCCAAGTCGGGGTGCCTGCACAGGCCCCGTCCCGCCAATCCGAGTCGTCTGTTCCTCGGCCAGCAGGTCACTGGCCAACAGCGCTGCCTGGTGCAGGCCCTGTGGCAAGGCCGGCGCCAGCCGATGCGCCACGAAGCGGAGCTGCTCGCCCAAGGTGCGGCCGGCTGCTGCCGGGGCACGCAGGACATCGACCAGCGTCACGTCCAGGCCATCGACCCGCATCCCACCGACCCGCCGAAGCGCGCGCTGGACGGCAGCAGCCCGGCGCGCGGCCATGTCGGGCGAGGGCTCGGCCCAGAGCGGCGCCAGCGAGGCCAGCGCCGGGTTGTCGCGCAGGGTCGCGATCACCAGGATCGCGGCCACTCGGTGGGCCGGATCGGCGCCCAGTTCGCCGAGCTGGAAGTCCTGGCCCAGGGCCGCGAGCACGTCTGGATCAATGTCGTCGTCGATGGCCCCGGCTGCCGCCTGGAGCGATCCCTCGGCGCCCCCCATGGCGCAAGCGACCAGCCCTTGCAGGCAGGCTTGAAGCGTCGCGACCCCAATCAAGGTCGCTGGTGACAGATCCCTGGCCCGAGCTCGGGCGGCGAGACGCGGCGACAGATCACGCAGGCGGGAGCGGGCGTCCCCCTTGGGCGGGGTGTCGCTCACGGCCGGCGCGAAGTCCGTTGAAATCAGCAGGTCTTCGGGGTGAGGGATGGCCTGGGGAGCTTGAATCGTCATGCGTCACACGGTCCTGGTTGCGCGGTCCTGGCTTCGCGGTCCTGCTCAGGCTGCCCTGAGTCGGGTTGGGCGGTGCCTACTGTGCCTGCTCGCCGGGAGCAAGCGTGCGGCATGCACCCATCATGCCCATGGGGGCGCCGCAAGGCGAGTCTTTCGCGCAGAGCTGCGGGCCCGGTCGATCCACACTGGCCAACTGGCAGGTCTTCACGCATGATGCGCCCATGACCCGACACCGACTACCCGTGCCTCGCCTGCCCATTGCCGCTGATGGGCTGGGCTTCTTCCGTTTCGGCCAGGTCGGCCGGCGGGTCATCCTGACGACCGATGCCGGCGAGTGGCACATGCTCGACTCGGCCGACTTCCGACGGCTGGTCGACGGCAGCCTGCCTGCGGACCACCCGGCCCAACAGACCCTCCAATCCCTGGGCATCCTGCGCCAAGGCTCGGACCTCGACGCCATCGCCGCTCGCGTCCGGCGCAAGAAGGAATACCTCGGCCAGGG
>JAADHA010000617.1 GCA_013152105.1 Oligoflexia bacterium
TCGGGGACCAGGGCCTCCCGGAGATCGTCGAAGCTGTCCACGACCCTTGCGCCCCCGCCCGCTGGTGGTGGTCATGGCGGCGCCGCATCGGCAGTGGAGCAGGCCCGCGAGCAGGTAGTCGGGGTTGCGCTGGCGACGGGGGCCGCGGCCGCAGGACTTGGCCGCGAGGATCTCCTGCACGCGCTCGAAGACCTCGGCCTCGACGATGGCCTCGTGCTCGCCGTCGTAGAGCTCGCCCTTGTAACTGACTTTCCCCTGTAGATGGGGTTGCGCAGCAGACGGTGGACCGACCTCCAGCCTCCACGGCCCTCGCGGTGGCGCCGGTCTTGGGGTTCCGCCAGCTCTTCCTCCTGAGCCACCAGTTCTCGGCGCCGCTCTATCTGTCGTTCGGCTGGCGCGACGACCGGCACTATCCCGAGGTGGTCTACCCGTCGCCTCCTTATCGTTCGAGGGTTATGGTCATTCCCCCCGAGGCGCTCACGCCGCTGTCGCTCTCCGCGCCCTCCCATCGCGCCGTAGCGCGACCACCGGAGGCATGGAGGGCGATATGAGCCCGGGGGGGTAGGATCGATTAGTAGTCGTTCCGCTTCGCTCCACGCCAACTAATCGATCCTGGGGGGTTACGTTCACTCAATGGGCACGCCAGCCGCGTGCATAAATTCGCATTCAGATACAAAAAAGGCTGGTCCGCAGCTGCCAACCCCGCTGAAGTAGCTGGATTGGCTGGGACGCCGGGCAATTGCGGAGCGCGGCACTCAGACACAGGCGACGGACCAGCCCAGCGCCCAGGATGATCCCGGACCGGGCGGTCTGCAAGAAAAGCAGGAGGTAAAAGATGGCACAGCCTGCACGATTGACCCGGCGGGTCGCCGGGATACTACGCAGCCGGTTGTCCGAGCTGCAATTGGAGCAGGTGGTGGACCCGCGCCACCGCCGCGGCCGGCGCTGGAAGCACCTGCCGGTTCTGCTTCGGGCGGTTCTGGTGGGGCTGATGGCCGGCTGCAAGGGCACCCAGGATGCCGAGGCACTGACCGACGAGATGTCCGTGCCGATGCGCCGGATGTTGAAAATCCCACGACGGGTACCGGACACCACGCTGCGGCAGACCCTCATCCGGCTGGAGCCGGATGAGCTTCGGTCGCGGCTCCATGCTCAGGTCAAGGTGGCTCACCGCCGCAAGGCTCTGGCGCCGGTGGGCCTGCCCTTCGGCCAGGTGGCCATTGATGGCCGGAGTACTGCGCTGCCAGATGTGGCAGAGGCAGATGCCCCCAAGAGCAGCGACGTGAAGTGGGCTGAGAAGTATGCCCAGCGCCACAAGCATGACAGCGGTTGCCGCTACCGGTTGATGCGGACCGATACCTGCACGCTGGTCAGCGCCCAGGCCAAGCCGTGCATCGATGCGGTGCCCATTCCCGCCAGGACCCATGAGATGGGTCATTTTACGACGGTGCTCCGGGGGCTAGTTGAGACCTATGGCCGCAGCCAGATGTTCACGCTGGTCAGCGCCGATGCGGGCAACTGCTCGGAGAAAAACGCCAGGCTGGTGGTGGAACTGGACCTGCACTACCTGTTGCGTCTCAAGGCGGACCAGCCGACGTTGCTCGGCGAGGCCAGGCGGCTACTGGGGCCTCTGGGACAGGACAAGGCGCTGGCCCAGACGGAAGACGTGGTGGGCCGCACGACGGAGACGCGGTGGCTGTATCTGACGGATGAGCTGGCCGGCTTCCTGGACTGGGAGCACCTGGGGACGGTGCTGCGCATCCACAAAAAGCGCGACATCGCCACCGGAGAGCTGATCTGGCAGGAGGAGCACTACGCGCTGAGCAGCCTGCCTATCGACGCGCTGTCGCCGGCCCAGTGGCTCTACGCCTTCCGGGCGCACTGGGGCGTGGAGAACCAGTGCCACAACACATGGGACACGGCCTTCAAAGAGGACGACAAGCCCTGGATCAAGGCCGATCCCAAAGGCATGATGGCCGTGCTGCTGTTGCGCCGGATGGCCTACAACCTGCTGGCCCTGTACCGGTCGGTGACCCAGCGCTCCGACGAGCGCCGCCACACGCCCTGGAAGACGCTGCTGCGCTGGGTCTACAACACGCTCATCAAGGCGCAGGCCGTCGATATCGCCGACCTGCGGACCCGAAAGGCAGCCATGTCTGCCATATGATGTAAGCCGCGCTCCGCTCTGCCCCCGCTCCAGCCTCGATACCGCCCGCCGATGGGCGGCTCCGCGCACTCCCGGGCGCTGGCCCGGGGTCTGCCGGTGCTCTGCCCTCGGCATGGGGCACGCCGGCTCCGGCCGTCAGGCCGGGCCCGGCTGCCGCATGCCTGGAGCAGCTCGGATCAAACCTACGCGAACCCCGAGGTTGCTTCTCAACCAGACTGCCTTCGGATATACTTCCATGGGAAACGGGGCGGCCTTTCAGCAGCAGTTCAGCAGGGAAGACCGAGAGTGACATTTCCGGGGATTTTGCATGGCAACCGCGGAGCATCAGGACACCCTGCTTGGGAAAAAGATAGGCAACTTCGTTATCGAGAAGAAGTTGGGAGAGGGGGGCATGGGGGCGGTGTACCTGGCAGTCCACCCATTTCTGCGAACCAAGGTGGCAGTCAAGGTGCTCTCCAGGCGGATCCTCGGCAGTCCCGATGCGATGGCACGGTTTCGCAACGAGGCGCTCACAGTGGCACGCCTTCGGCACGAGAGCATCGTCACTGTCTCAGATTTCGGCGAGCTGGACGACAAGACTCCCTATATCGTCATGGAGTACATGCAGGGGCAGGAGTTAACTGGGCTTCTGCGTGATCGCGGCCCGATGCCGGCCGGGGAAGTGCTCAAGCTGCTGGAGCCCATCAGCGGAGCGCTTCAGGCGGCGCACGAGCATGGGGTCGTTCACCGCGACCTGAAGCCGGATAACATCTTTGTGCTCTCGCGGGATCCACCGCGGCTCAAGCTGCTGGACTTCGGCATTGCCAAACTGCTGGAGGGCGAGGATGGCCCGGGGTTGACGGCCAGCGGGATGATCCTCGGCACACCGTTCTACCTATCGCCCGAGCAGGGCATGGGGAAGGTCGATCAGATCGGCCCCTGGTCGGACATCTACAGCTTGGGGGTTATCCTCTACCAGATGCTCTGCGGGCACACGCCCTTTGAAGAACCATCGTTCGCGCTGCAGATCGCCGCTCATGTCAGAGAGCAGCCGCCGGCGCTGGTGAAGCAGGCCCCACAGGTTCCCGAGGCCGTGGCCGAGGTGGTGCATCTCTGCCTGGCCAAGTCCCCCGAGGAGCGGCCGAGCACCGCGGCTGAGCTGCTGGAGCGTTTCCGCTCCGGCCTGAACGCCTCGACCACCTGCCGCCTTGTTGCAGGAGCGCTTGCTCAGGGAGACGGCAACGGCGCCACGCACAAGGGCATCGGCGAGGGGAAGAACCCTGCGGCCATGGCCACCACCGCTCTGGTTAGTGAAACAGGCCAGGTGGCACAGCTCGGCGATATCGCTGAACTGTCTAATGTGACACAGCCCCAGGAAAACCCACTGCCAGCGGAGAGCTTCGCCACGCGCCCCGGACCCGCGGTCACCACCGTGGGCACCTCATCCGGGCAGCTTGGCCCGGTCCCCGGGGGTCAGTCCGACCGGCGCATCCGTTCAGTAGTTGCCGGCGTGCTGCTCACGGGCCTCTGCGCGCTGGCGGTGCTTGTCTACGTGCTGGCGCCCGGTGGCCCGGATGTCGGTGAGACCAGCGCGGCTGGCAAGGCGCCGGCCACCAAGGATCAACCCGCCGCCGGCCCCAGACCCGTCAGCCTCCCCTTGACAGCGGCAGCCCCGGGAGCTGACAGCGGCCCCTCCCTGCCTGACGCGACGCTGGCCCGCATCACGCCCGGTGCCGCCAGCTCGGTGGCCGGTGGGAAGCACAAGTCTGCCTCCCACAAGACAGGACCAGCGCAGCCAGGCAAGATCCGGTCCCGAGACAGAGACCATCACGCCGGCTCGGCGAGGCGCCGGGGGGCAACACGCCGATCCAGCGCGCCGGCCTCAGCCCCGGTGAAG
>JAADHA010000647.1 GCA_013152105.1 Oligoflexia bacterium
CAGACCCGCCACCCTCGGGTCTTCGCGGCCATCGCAAGCCTCAGCCTGCTGCTGCTGGGTCCCTTCGTCGCCACCGGCACCTGTGACTTCCGCCCCAGCGTACTCTTCCTGCCGGGCATTCTCGGTGCCTTCGCCGCGGCACGGGTCCACAACACCAAGGCGGCCCTGCTGTGGGGCCTGGTCGCCCTGAGCGGTCGCCAAGAAGCCAGCTACCTGCTCGTTGCCGCGGGAGCCGCGCTCTGTGTCCTGCCCTGGAGCGACGCACCGCCAGCACACAGCTCAGGCTGGCGCAGGTTCTCCGCCGCGATCCAGTGGAAGGTGGGGCTGTCCCTGCTCACCCTGGGCCTGGTCAGCTTCGCGCTGTGGGTGCTCGTCAAGCCCGCCTTCTTCTTTCACTTCGACCCCAGGCATCTCGCGCCCGCCGCCCACCTGGAGCCGGGCCACCTTGCGGCTCGCGTGGACTTCGTGGAGCGCGCCCTCCGCTCCGGCCTGGTTCTGGGGCTGCTGAGTCCAACCGGGCTGTTGGCGGGCCTGCCCCTGGGGATCCAGATGGCCCGAGATGGGCGCGAGTGGACCGACCTGGTAGGCGCCACCGCCCACTACCACGCACCCTGGCTGGCCTTCGCCCTGGCCAGCGCGATGGTGGGCGTCTCACGCTGGCCTCGCCGACTGGGAGGCGCCTGGGTCGGACTGCTCCTGTTCGTGCTCGGCAACGCCCTCGCCTGGCCGCTGCCCGCCCCTCGCAGTGGACCGGTGGCCCTGCGAAGCCTGGTGGCGCGCGTCCCGCCCGACGCGGCCGTGGCGGCCGACTACGACACCATCCACGCGGTCGCGGGGCGCGCCGTCCTTTGGAACACCGCGCAGCTCTACATGCCCGAGGACCAGCGACCCTATGGCTGGACCCGCCCCTGGCCGATCACCCTGGACGGGCTGGACGCGGTGCTCACGACGACCGATGACCCGGTCCTCGACCACGCGAAGGGCTGGAAGGAAGACGCCCGCGTCGACGTCGACGGTCGCAGCCATGTGCTGCTCCTGCGCCCGGCGGCCCCCACAGAACCAGGGACGCCAGAACCAGGGACTCAGTGACCGGCGCACCAGGACGAGCCCAGACCAGCGCGCAGGGTCGCGGCCATGGTGCCTTCATCCTGGGCGACCGCGACCAGACGCATCCACTCCCGCTGGCCGTCTCCCAAGGTCGAGGGGCGCGGTGTCGACAACCAGTCCGCTGACGGGTCGGCGCAGATGATCGGCTGATCATCCCAGACCAGATCGTTGGTGCAGGGGCCCGGCCCACCGGGTTGGCCGTGATCGTGCCAGGTGTGTGGCGTCAACGGCGCCTGGCGGGTCAGCACGCGTCGCGTACCGCCGCCCACCACCAGATCACCAGCCCGCAGGGTGCGCCCGCCGGCCCCCTGGCATCCTCCTGCCTGCGGCGTGCAGGCCTGGGCGAGAAAGGCAGCATCCGCGACCACCCAGTGGCTCAGCACCGCGCCGTAGTCATGCACGCCGGTCTCGGGGTTGCTGCACGCGGGGTCGGCCCCGATCAGCCCGACCTCCAGGCTGTCCTTGCCGCAGCGCGCGCCTGGCGCATCGTCACCGTAGATGAAGCGACGGTTGCCTTGCAGGCCCGCCACCGCGGCCTGCCATTCGGTGAAGGTACAGAGCCGGCGACCACCCAGCTTCTTCGAGGACAGCAGGCGCTGCAAGGCCGCGGCTCCAGAGGTCGTGAGACCGTCTGTGCTGTAGCGCTGACCGGGGCCGGGAAAGGGCCAGGCGTCGACGCAGTAGGGTGCGAGATCCACCGCGCGCGGCGGCAGCACAGGGTCGATCTCGTTGGTCTGGACCCAGCAACTCACCGCGCCCGGGGTGGCGGCAATCGCCGCGTCACAGCCCGACTCTGGGTGGTCGAGGCCACGCTTTCCAGCCGTCTGCACCAACCCGTAGGGCTGTCCGACCATGCCCAGCGTGCCGCTGCCCCCCACCAGCACCATGCCAGGAGGACAGGGTGCGGACGGCAGCGACGCCCACTGCCGCGGCGCTGGCGCCGGCGAGGGGCGACAGGCCGCCACCAGAGAAACCAGAATTCCCCCAAGAAGCAAGCCGGGCAGCAGCACTATCTTCTCTTCTTGTTGCCCTTCACCTTGAAGTCCCCGAAGTACACGGTCGCCTGCAGGCCCACGTGAAACCAGTTGCCACCGCCTTCAGCGTCAACCCTGGTGCCACCCGCTGGGGTCCAGGTCGGATTGCCGTTGAGCGGCACCTTCACGAAGATCGACAGTTCTTCCGCGGTCTGGGTCTGCTTGTAGAGCGCGCCCACCTGGAGTCGAACTTGGTAGGTAGGCGTGCGGAGCTTGCCATCATCCAAGGTCGAACCAGGGGCAGATCCCGTACCGGTGGTGGTGGTTCCATTCCCGTTCCCGTTCCCGTTGCCGGTCGAAGCGTTGACGCCATCCTGATCCTTGAGGGTGTAGGAACCGAAGCCCAGGCCACCCCCGCCGAACAGGTGGACACCGCTGCCCCGCACGAAGATCCGTTCATATTCGAGGGTCCAGTCCACGGAGTTGTAGTCCGCGGCAGCGCCGATATCGACGTGGGTACCCAAGCGGTTCTCGCCGTCGATGTAGAGCACACCGTGCCCCCCGAAGATGACATCTCCGCGGACTTTTCCTTCGAGCTGGCTGTAGGCGTCGGGAACCGAGAGCGGGAAGCGACCGGGATAGACGATCGTGCCAAGCGTTGGCCCCACACCCCACATCCAGGGCTGAGTGGCAGCGTTCGCCGTGCCGCCAAGAATTGCTGCGAGAAGTACAATCATGACTCAGTCCTGGTCGTTGGGAGATGCCTGGCTGGATGCACCTGGGTCTTCGGGCGCGCCAGGGTCGGTGCTGTCCTGCTTCTTGCCGCCAGTAACCGTCGCCCTGCCGTATTCATCTCGGTAGATGATGACCGGCGTGATGAGACCCTGGCGACGCATCCTGGGTGAGACTTCTATCCGCACGGCCAGGCCAGGCTGGACCTCGAAGCTTTGGGAGGCGAAGGTGTACTTGCCCTTGGGCAGCATGCCAACGAAGATACCGTCGCTGCTTGCGCTGACTACAGCGGCTTCCACGGCCTTGCGCTGATTGGGATCGAAGGGCATCTCGTTCACGGCGAGCTCAGCCGATCGGCTGGGCACCGTCAGCAGCTCGACGTGGCCATAGTTGTTGTCGATGTCCCACAGCCAGTTGACGACATCCTTGGATGGCCGGAGCTTGGCCGCGGCCTTGAGACGTTGGTAGCAATGTTCGACATCGCCGAGCTCGCGAGCCGCCGTGGCGCCATTCATCAGCTCTTCGAAGCCGATGTCCGTCTCGAGGCGCTCCAGTTCGCGGTACTTGCGTTCGACCCCGGCCCAGATCTGCCGCCCGGCCAGCTTCTCGATATCGTCCGAGAGGCGGTCAGCTTCGGCCTGTGCTTCATTCTTGGCGTTGGCTGGAGCGGACAGCATCAGACCGGCAAGCGCCAGGCAGAACAGCAACGCAAGAGAGATCAGGACATGAGGATGACGCGCGGGCATGGTCGACTGATATCGAGCTGACGGGCTTAATCAACCACTCCAGCTCGCAAAAACCAACCCAATAGCGTTAGTCCGCAGACAATGACCCTCTATAGGAGCCAGCCCTTCGATGTGTGCGTGCGGGATGCACGGCATCATGGGGTGGTCGTCGGGGTCACCCTGCCCGACAGCCCCGACCCCGTTCCTGACAGGGTCCTGACCCGCCTGCTGCCGGCCGAACGGGACCACGCGCTGACGCTGCGGGGCTACCGCCAGACGCAATGGGTCGGCGGTCGACTGGCTGCTCACCGCGCCTTCCGCATCCTGGGATGCGACCCGGTGGCACTGCTCACCGACGCTCACGGCGCCCCCCAAGCGCAGACCGAGACTCCGCTCGCCGTGTCGCTGGCTCACAAGAACACGCTGGCCGTCGCGCTGGTCGCGCGTGCCGAGCACGGTGACATCGGGGTGGACCTGGAAGATCAGGCGCCCGCTCGGATGCGGGTCGCAGAGCGCGTGCTGACGCCTTCCGAGCTCTCGGACGTGGCCGCGCTGGCTCAGGACCGCCAGTGGACGGCAGTGGTGCTGCGTTTCAGCTTGAAGGAAGCGATCTACAAGGCCCTCGCGCCGCGACTGCAGCGCTATATTGACTTCTCCGAGGCGACCGTGGACCCCCACCCCGATGGCACGGTCACCGTCGCGCTGAACCTGGCCAAGGGCGAAAACCCACCCGACATCGAAGCCCGCTTCACCTGGCTGCCCGGCCGAGTCCTGTCGACTGTCCGCGCGCGCTGGTCGTGATCCTTCTGATCCTTCGCGGCCGCGCCACCGCCGGCTGGCCGTCGTTATACTGGCCGCCTGCCAACCCTTGAATGTCGTGCTCAGGAGCCCCGATGGAGTCCACAGCCACCGTCCAGGAACTGTTCAAGCGCTGGCGAAACCAGGGTGACGCTGACGCGGGCATGGCCATGGCCCAGAAGTTCAGCGACTGGTACTACGCCGTCACCGCGGCCCGCTTTGGTGACCGCGAAGGCCGGCAGCCCCTTGAAGTCACCTGTCAGGCCTTCGAACAAGGAATCGTCCAGGTCACCCGGACCAGCGACCTGATCGACTGGGCCTACGGCTTGCTCCACACCAACCTGGTGACGGCCGGCAACCGCGTGCCGGGCGGGGACTTTCCCAATGCGCTGACGGGAAACCGCTCGCCGACCGCGCTCTTGCAGGCGGTGCGCGGGCAGCTCGGCGCGCCTCAGGTGCAGCTCCTGGCGATGACCTTCGACCCCGATGTCGACCTGGACAGCCTGACCCTGACGGCCGAGGACGCCGGCGGGATGCCTCACGCGATCCTCCAGGCCCGCTACCAGCTCAAGCGGTTGCTGATCGAGCAAGCCCAGGTGCCACTGCAAGTTGTACCCGACCAGCCGAACCTGGACCTGGCGCCGCTGCCACTCTACGAAGCGGCCCGCATGGAGACCGAACAGGAAGAGGCCGCCTTCGAGAAGTGGCTGATCTCGGACATCGAGCTGTGCAAGGACGTCGCCGAGTTCGCCGCCTTTGCCCACGCGCTCCGCGGCGGTGCCTTCAGCGGCTCGCCCGTCCCGGTCGCTCATCCCGAGACGGCCACCGTGCAGCCCTCCGCTCCTCCTTCCTCGCCCCCTTCCTCGGCTCCTGCGTCCACCTTCGAGCCCGGTGATGACCAGGATCTGGCGCCCCAACGCAGCAAGTTGCCCCTGATCCTCGGCGGCGTGATCGTCCTGATCCTCCTGCTCCTGATCGTGGTCGTCGCGACGGTGTTCTTCGTTTTCCTTAGCTGATCAGCGCGCGGACACCGAGATCAGGCGCACGCTGAGATCCCGAGCCGTGCTCGGCCGCGGGAGCGCCAGACGGACTCGCAGGCGGTGTGGCCCGCGCGGGAACGGGCCTTGCAAAGTCACGATCCCCGGGCCCCGTGGAAGCACCTGGCGCTGCCAGGGACCGCTGTCCACGCGCAGATCCAGCGCTGTTGGGGGCAGATCGGGCGGTCCGACCGTCTCGACCAGGACCGCCGCCAGATCCTGGTCGAAGTGCAGGGTCTGGGTCCAGGTCTGACCGGCCACGACGCGCTGGTCGAACACGATCCGTCCAGGAAGCCGAGGCACCGCCGACGGCACAAGGGCGTGTTCGAGCAAGCGTGCCGCCAGCTCGGGCTGGCCCTGGTCCCTGGCCAACAGCGCCCCGGTCCACGCCACGACCGGGTCCGCGCGACCCCGCCAGCACAGGCGTAGCCCCTCGCCACCGCGGCTGCGTCGGTCCAGGGAGAGCGCCACCGCGACCCGCGTCTTCGGGCCCAGTGAGGCCCCCTCGGGACGCCAGCCGGCATCGAGGATCGGCTCGACGCCCATGCGCCTCACCAAGGCCAGGGCGAGCGGGTGCTGCTTGGGCTGAAGCGCCACCGCATAGAGCCCGAGTGCTGCTTGGTCCGCCAAGGCGGCATCGTGCCGTCCGAGCACGCCCTCCGTGAAGGCCAGGCCAACCTGCCGCGTGCTGGTCGGCGCATCTGCCCACCGCTCCAAGCCGCGCCAGCCGGCCAGCCCCGCCGCCACAGCAACCGTCAGCGCCGCCACCAGCAGGCCCCGACCCGGCACAGCGGCACAGCCAGCGACGACCAAGGCGCCACAGAACAGCGCGCCCCCGACCGCTGGGTCGTGGACCAGGACCGGTCCCACCAGGACCGACCGCACCGCCAGGATCGATCCCAGCAGGATGATCCCCAACCGGATCGATCGCGGAAGCGGCGTCCCCTTCGGCGCCCCGACCGCCAGGCAGATCGCCAGGACCAGCAGCAGCGCGGACAGCGGACCCGGCGCGGGCATCCCCACGCTGAAGCTGGCCGGCAGCCCGAGGCCAGCCAACCAGATGGGCGCCGCAGCGGTGGCGACCAGCACCGCCCCGGTCACCCGGTCGACGCGCGCGACCAGGACACCGAGGATCGCCACCAGGCCGATCATGAGCGCGACCGGTGGCGCCATGGGTGGAGCCACCAGGCCCGCCAAGGCGGTCGTACCGCACCAGATCAGCAGCGACGCAGCAGCGACAGCGATGCAAGGGCGCGTGCTGCTACTCCCACTCGATGGTCGCAGGTGGCTTGCTGCTGATGTCGTAGCAGACGCGGTTGATCCCGCGCACCTCGTTGATGATCCGCGACGAGATCCGCTCCAACAGGTCCCACGGCAGGCGTGCAATTCGGGCGGTCATGCCGTCGTTGCTGTGTACCGCGCGGACCACGCAGGCCTGCTCGTAGGTGCGGGCGTCCCCCATCACGCCGACACTTCGCACCGGCAGCAGCACCGCGAAGGCCTGCCAGATCTCGCGAGTCAGGCCCGCCGCCTCGATCTCAGACGTGACGATGGCGTCGGCTTCCTGCAATAGGGCCACCCGAGCGTCGGTGACCTCGCCCAGGATCCGCACAGCCAGGCCCGGTCCGGGGAAAGGCTGCCGCCAGATCCGGCCCACAGACATGCCCAGCTCAGCGCCCAGCACCCGCACCTCGTCCTTGAACAGCTCACGCAAGGGCTCGATGAGTTCCATGTCCATGCGCTCGGGAAGTCCACCGACGTTGTGGTGACTCTTGATGGTGGCCGAGGGACCGCGAAAGCTGACCGACTCGATCACGTCGGGGTACAGCGTGCCCTGGGCCAGGAAGCGGATCTTCCCGCCGACATCGGGTCGGGTCTCCAGCTTGCGAGCCTGGGCTTCGAAGACCCGGATGAAGGTCTCACCGATGATCTTGCGCTTGCGTTCGGGTTCGATGACCCCACGCAGGGCGTCGAGGAATTGGCGGCGCGCATCGACGACGATCAGGTCCAGGTCCAAGAACTCGGCGGCGACGCTGTCGCGCTCGCCCTTTCGCAGGACGCCGTTGTCGACGAAGATGCTGTGCAGACGAGGGCCCAAGGCCCGAAACAGCAGGGCCGCTGTCACCGCCGAGTCGACCCCTCCTGACATGCCGCAGATCACATGATCGTCGCCCACGCGTTGCCGAATGCGCGCGATCTGCTCGTCGATGAAGGAACCCATGCTCCAGTCAGCGCGGGCCTGGCAGACCCGGAACAGGAAGTTGTGGAGCAGCCGCTCGCCTTCTGGCGTGTGCGTGACCTCGGGATGAAACTGGATGCCATAGCGGCGCTGGTCCTGGTGACCCATCGCCGCAACCGGGCAGTTGGGGCTGCGGGCGAGCACTTCAAAGCCGGGCGGAGGCGCATCCACGTGGTCGCCGTGGCTCATCCAGACATCGGTGCGCCTGGACAGGCCCGCGAACAGCGGACTGTCTCCCACAAGAGCGATGGTCGCCTGCCCATACTCGCGCCGGTGGGCGCCCACGACCCGAGACCCCGCCGCCTGTGCCAAGAGCTGCATGCCATAGCAGATGCCCAGGACGGGAACATCGAGGTCCAGCCACGAAGCGTCAAAGGGAGGCGCGTCCTCGTCGTAGACCGAGGACGGTCCCCCGCTAAGGATCAGGCCACGAAGTCGGTGGCTCAGGTCATAGCTGGCCCCGTGTACATCAGAAGCCCGCGCGACGTCAGCCGGGGACCCGGTGCAAGGCCGAATCTCGCAGTAGACGCCTTGCTCGCGGATCCGCCTGGCGATGAGCTGCGTGTACTGCGAGCCGAAGTCGAGGATCAGGACCAGATCGTGCTGCACGGGCGACCTCCGGGTCCGCGGACCCGTCTGCGTTGGGGATCAGCGTCCAGCCACGGCGGCCGAGAAGCCACCGCCCGTGAAGGCGTCGATGTTGGCCGACAGTTCCTGCAGCCGAAGTTCGTTGTCGAGCTGCTTGTCCAAGCTGGCCGGCGGCTTGAGCAGCATATCGACTTCTAGACGACGCCGGTCGAAGTACAGCCGCGTGACCTCTTCGAGCACCTTGTCCCGCAGCTTGACGATGTCCTGGGCTTCATTCATGACCCGGATGCGCTCGGAGCTGATGATCAGCTTGTCCAGGCGCCACTCCATCTTCACTTCGAACTGGTCGTCGTTGTCCGCCTTGTCTTCGTAGTTGTACGGGATGTAGGTGCCGGGGTTGGAGACGTCTTCCTCGTACCGGTTCTTGTCGTAGTAGTTGAGTTGCTTCTTGTAGTTGAGATTCAGCTTGGGCAGAAAATAGGCCGACCGGGATGACTTCATCCAGCCATCCACCATGTCGGGATGGGTCTTGGTGTAGTTCATGGCCATCGCCTGGACCTGCTGGGCGGTCGGTTCGCCTTCAAACTCAGCCATCACGTCGGCCACCGAACCATAGTGCTTGCCCTTGGCGGTCTTGGTCATCGCCAGGTCCAGGTGGGTGCCCTGACGCAGGCTCTGCAAGGTCGGCTCGTCCAACTCCAGGACCCGCAGCGCCTCGACTGATGACAGCCTACCGCGGTCGTCGCGCAGAGAGACAATCCGGGCGGCCTCAACGCTGTCGACCTGGTCGAGCGCCGCCAGATCTTCAACCGAGGCGCTGTTCAGCGAGATATTGGGAGAGCCGGTGGCCGAATCAGGTGCGTCAGGCGTCACGGTCGCGTGCGCCGTCGACGCCAGGGCCAGCGCAGAGATGCCAAGGAGGATGGCGTTCTTCATGGAGACTCCGGTACGGGACGGTCAGGCATCAGTCTGCCTGAACAGAGGAGGAAGAAGAGGCGAGGGACTGAGAAAACCAGCCGTCGGTGTAGACGTCGAGCCGGGCGGTCAGCTCGGCGAGCAGCAGCACGTGGGTGACCTGCTCGGCCAGGGGGAGGGTCGCCATTGACGCACTTTCGCCCTGGAGGCGCTTGCGAGACAGCCAGGTCTCGGACACCAGCCGGGCCACGTCCAGGCGATAGGTCGTCGCGCGCTGGGCGACATTCGCAGCGGCAGAGTTCAGGGCACCCGAGTCCGCAAGATCGTAGATTTCACCATTGACGACCGCCAGTTCGGTGATGTCGGATGCCTGCAGATCGCTGGAGCTGCTCGTGGACGAGCCGCTGATGTCGTAGCTGGCATCCAAGCTGGTGCAGGCCCCCCAGCACAGCCGGGCTTCGAAGTCCGATGTCGGATAGCGATAGTCCGTCGTGTACAGCGACTCGTACAGCGTCTCGCGATACCGCTTCACCTGGTGCCGAAAGCGCAGCTCAAGACGCGGCGCCATCTGGGCAAGGATGAGGCGGTTCCCGACCGTCACGTCGTTCAGATCCAAGCCCGTTCGCCCCAGCGCGTGACCCACGACCTGGTAGAGAGCCGGCCCCTGTTGGCGGGCGCCACCGCGCTGTCCCACCGGAGTCTGGACCATCGGCGGTGCCCGGCCCAACAGCCGCACGCCATCCTCACCCCCCACGAGCACCACCGAACCCGCCACCGCCAGCGCCCTGGTGTTGGGGCTGGGCAGCCCCGAGGCCAAGGGCAGCCAGATCAGGCCGCCGTCGATCGACTCCCACACGCCGGGATCGCCGGCTGCCAGGAGCTGACCCGGCGACCCCAGCGTCACCATATCTCGGGTGCCAACCAGGGGGTTTCGACTGGCCAAGCGCAGCGTCTGGCCTAGATCATCGCTGCGCAGGATGCCCTGAGATGTCGCCAGCCACATGCCGCCTGTCCAGGTGGGATCGGGCAAGATGTCGTACACCACCAGGTCTTCATGCACATCGGGGGCGATCGCCGTCCAGCGTTGGCCATCCAGCGACATGAACAGGCCGCCGTCCGTCCCCGCCAGCAACACTCCACCCACCTTGGTCAGAGCCAAGACCCTCAAGTCTGAGAGCGAGCCCCCGACCCTGCGCCAACGAGCCCCGCCGTCCTGGCTGCTTCCCAGGCCATTGGCGCCACCGGCCAGCAGTCGGCCCCCACCCAGGTCTAACACCGCCGAGACCCCGGCCGCTGGCGACACTCGCCGCCAGGTACGGCCATCATCCGTGCTGCGCCACAGCCCGTCGGCTCGACCCGCCAGCGCGAGGTTGCCCGGGCCCGGTTGGACCCAGATGATGCCGACCTCGGCACGCTTTGGTCCCTCAGAGAGCCCGTCCTCTACGTCGAGCACGGCTTGGTCCATGTCCTCGACCTGCTCGGTCACCTGGGTCGACACGTCCCCCGCCAGATCGATCTGCGCGTCCGCCAGATCCGCCGAGTCGGCGCTGGCCCCGTCGTAGTAGTCCGAACTGTTTGAGGTGCTTTCGTCGGTCGCTGACACGCTCAACAGCTCGTCCACCGTCGCTTCGCCCTCGAGCAGCACATCTTCATCGGCGCTGGTCATGACATCCTCGGTTCCCGGCGCGCCCAACGCGATCCGCCAGGCACCGCCCGGCATGGCCCGAAAGACGGTCCCATCCGGGGCCAAGGCCAACCAGGTCTTCTGCGGCGTGATCGCGACCGAATTCACCGGTGTGTCCAGCCCGGTCGAGCGCCAGCGATGGTCTTTGCTCCACGGCACGGGAGTCGAGGCTTGCAGCGGCGGCAGGCCCTGGTCCGCGACGCCAGCGTCAGGATCCACCACCGCGGCATCATCCAAGGGACCCGCCGGCAAGCCCTGCCCACGCGCCGCGCCGCTACCCAGCAGAGCGCCCAGCAAGCCGCAGGCACCGATGGCGCCCAGAACCGCCACCCGCGCTCCAAGTAGACACCGAGGCCGCACCATGCATCTCCAGTAGGCGGCGAGGGTATGCCAAGCCGCCCAGGCGAGCAACCGCTACGGCCAAGCCCCCCGCACGCTGTCCAGGCTATGGAGCCAGGGTCGAGCCAAACCGTGCGCTCCCCTCTGACCCGGCCCACCCTCGCGAGGTCTCCGTGCAGGTCTTCGCGGCGTGCATCGCTGCCATGAAACAAGGCTCTCCCGCCGCCCTGGTGACGGTCGTGGGTGTGCGTGGCTCAGCCCCACGCCACGGCGGGGCGCGCATGCTCGTCCACCTCGACGGCTCGATCGTGGGAACCGTCGGCGGCGGTGCCTTTGAGCAC
>JAADHA010000147.1 GCA_013152105.1 Oligoflexia bacterium
GCTTTCCCAGGAACGAAACTCCGACTGAGAGTTGCCGTCAAGGGGGCCGACTGTGTCACTTGAGACGGGCCCAATGTCAGGAGGTCTGGATTCCGCGGCACCCGCAACCGCGGCACCCCCGTCCGCCACAGCTTCGGACGCGACGCCAGCATCTGCTGGGGACCAAGGACGACCAAGGACAAGGAAGACCCGCCTTCACCCCAAATCGGGGTGAAGGCGGGTGGCTGGTGTCTGGCCTGGCTCAGTCGACCTCGGCCAGCACGGTTTTCAGCCGCACGGCGGACGCCAGCTCGGGGTTGCCGATGACGATCAGCTTGTCGATCTTGCCGGCCAGCTCGCCCATGGCCTCCAGCTCCTTGAGGCGCAACAGGACCGGGTTCTGCTGCAGCATCTTGGCGGTGTTGGCCTGCTGACGCGTGGCCGCCACCTCCTCGCGGCGCTTGATGGACAGGGCCTCGGCTTCCTTGCGGGCCAGGGTGACGCGGTTGACCAGCTCGCGGATCTCACCGGGCAGGATGAGGTCCTTGACCCAGACCTCGCACAGACCCAGACCGACCGCCGGCAAGGCCGCACGGGCACGCGCCGACAAGGCCTCGCTCAGCTCACCACGAGCCTGGGTGAGCTGATCCAGGCTGCGGGCGGCGATCACCTCGCGCAGGGCAAGCTGAACGGCGCCGTAGACCAGGCTCTGACCTTCGTTCTCGCGCAGGTGCAGCACCGGATCGGTGACGTGAATGGAGACAGAGGGCTTCACGCGTACGGGCACCTGGTCGGCGGTCACGACGTCCTGGGCGGCCAGGTCGAGCACCGTGCGGGCCCGGCTGACCGATCGCAGGGACCAGGAACCGGTCCGCCAGGCACGGTAGCGACCGGGCGCCAGCTCACGCATCGGCAGGTCGCCTTGCAGCAGCACTACCGCGGTGTGGGCGTCGGCGATGGCCTCGGTCCAGGCAGAGCCCCGACCGATATCCAGCACGTCATCGTGGGCCAGAGGGACCGGCTCGGCGAGCACGTCGGCGATGACGATCTCGCTGGGCTGGCCGGTCTGCCACAGACGGTAGCGACCCGGCAACAGCACCTGGCTGTCGCGACCGTCGACCAGCAGGATACCGATCTCGTGGCGCGCGACCCGCTGCAGGCTGGCCTCTTCCAGGTCGTCGGGCAGCACATCGTCCACCGGCAGGCTCTGCGGCGCGGCCCAGGTGTCGATGCTCACCAGCTCGATGATGTCGCCGGCCAGCCAGGCGGACAGGGTCCACAGGGTGTGGCGACCGGGGCCCAACAGGCGCTCGAAGCGGCCGTTGCGCAGCACGGCGACGCGCTGGCGACGGCTGACGGTGGCGATCTGAACGATGTTCTGGAACATGGGGCACCTCTGGTTGGGTTTGGGTTTTGGTTTGGGTTTGGGTTTTGGTTTGGGTCTGGTTTGGGAGGGGTGGGGACGGTCGCCTCCTCCTCCCCAGGACCACCGGGGCCACGCAGCGGGGAGAGGTATGGAACCACCGCAAGCTGGCAGTGGATACCGCACCTCTCCGCAGGCTTGTGGACAGACCGATGGGCCCGGTGCGCCCGACGACACGCACTGGGCGGCCGGACGCGCGGAGGCTGGGCGACGACGCGCCCCCTTGGCTTGGGTTGGTCAGCGTTACAGGCTGATGGACGCCCGGGCTGGACGTCTGGGTCTTGCTGCAACCACGCATCCACGCAGGTGGGCGTTCGGGCGATGGCGCGGAACAGGCGCAGCGAAGACCAGATGGGAGGACCAGGAGGGAAGACCCGCTGGACCGCTGCGGCTGCCGCTTCCCGACCGTGTGGCCGTCGCGGATCTCCGGAGTCGAACCGGAAGGGGGTCCCTGCGACGCCCGATCAGGGCGCCCGGGAATGGTGTTGGATACTCGGAGGTGAGGACTAGGTATAGACAGGGACAGATCTATACCCTGCGCAGATGTGCTGACATCTACGATCAATGGGTACAGGGCTGAGGTGCGCAATCGCGGCGCCAGATGCAACGCCAGACGCGACGAGCCCCCGGGGCTCCAAGGAGGCCGGGGGCTCGCTGACAACTTCGCTGAGAAGCACTATCTTGCGAGTAAACCCCGGTCCCGCGGCGACACGGATCCTGGTTGCATCCGGTCCACGATGCAGCAGCGGATCGGTGGCAGACTGGATGTGAACACAGGTCGGACCATGGTGGTCTCCGTGGCGGCAGGAGCGCTGCAGACAGGGCGTGAGGAACCCCCACACCGTTCATGTGTGAGTGGTAATTGGGGCAGCGAGAGCTGGCAAGGAGGTCTGTACACTTTTTTTCTGACCACGGTGGGCCGACGGGTGGGCCGACGGACCCACCAATCGGGCACCCGCGGGATCTGGGACCCCTGCCGAGATTCTCTCCGCGTTCAGCTCGCTGCTCTATGCTGCGCCATGCGCCGCGCTTCGACCTCGCTCTTCCTGTTCCTGCTGTTCGCCCTGACCTGGGCCGGTGCGGCCTGGTTGCGCCTGCGCGCCCTCGACCAGGTGGCGATTGGTAGCGACAGCCTGGGCCCCTACCTCCAGGCCCTGGCCCTCAGCCAGAAGAACCTGCAGGCCGGGTTCCTGCCTCGCCCACCCAATCCCGAGAGCGGAGACTTCTTGTGGGTGATGGCCCTGCCGGCCGTCCACCTGGCCCACTCCCTGCGCGAGCTGTTCGAGCTGCGCTTCATCCAGAGCGCGCTGATCGCACCGCTGGGAGCGCTTGGGGCCTGGGTCTGGGCGGCTCCGGATCAGGTCAGGGATGTCTTCGGCAAGCCGGTCTGGCAGCAGTTTGTGGCGGCGGTCTGTGCGGGCACGGTCCTGGCTGTCGACCCCGGCCTGGCCGACACCCTGGTGGCCGGGGCTCGCGGCTATGGCGCCCCAGAAGTCCTGGCCCTGCTCACCCTCGCGCTGGGACTGGCCTGGCGGGGAAGCGGCTTTTGGGCCGCAGTCGCAGCCGGCGCCTTTGTCGTCGCGCTCGACCAGCACCCGCTCTCTTTCGGGCTGGTGTTGGGCCTGCTGATGGTTCTGCCGGGCCTGGGCGCTCGGATCGGCCTGGTCGACCTGTCGACGGCCTGCCTCGTCGCCTTTCTCTTCGCCCTGCCGCGCTTGCTGCGCCTGCTCTTGCTGGCGAACTGTGGCGAGGACCCGCTGACCTGCCTGTCCGAGGTCGCGCTGAGCAATGTCCACGACGATGTGCTGTTCCAGCAGGTCCTGCTGACGGCGCTTCACGACCGCTTCATCGTCGACCTGGGCCCGTTCATCAGCGTGGGTCTGGTGGTGGGGCTGTTGATGTCGCGACCCTGGACCGGCATCGGCACGCTGGCCCTGGGCGGCCTGGCCGGGGTCCTGCTGCTCGCGTCCGTGACGGGCTACCTCCAGAGCTACCACCTGCGGATCCTAGCCGCTCCGCTGGTGGTCTCGGCCTCGGTCGGCTTGGCCCGGCTGCTGCCTCTGGCCCTGATCTGGGCTGGCTGGACGGCCTGGGTTGGCATTCCCAAGCTGCCCGTTGGCCCCGACCCAGGGGCGGTCGATCGGCACGATGAGCTTGCGCTGCGCCTGGCGGACGAACCTGCTCCGATCTGGGTGGACCGGGTCTGGTGGCAGGGACCACCGGCGCTGGACGCGTCGGCGGTGGTGCTCTCGGCGGTGCTCCAGGGCCAGGACCCCGACCGCTTCCAGGTCGGGGCCGATGTCCCGATGGTGCTCTTGAGCACGGGCTCCAAGCTGCTGCCTCCCGGCCGCCTGCTGGCCGCGGGCACGCTGTCCTCCACCGGCACATCCTGGTCGATGACGCGGGTCGAGGATGCCGACCAGGTGAAGCGCTGGATCGCCCGGCAGGGCGCGGAGCCCCTTCAAACAGGTGGGGCCTGGGACTGGCTGACCGCACTGCACCCCGAGGCGGCCAGCCTTGAAGCGACGCGGTGGTAGCTGCGATTCGCGATAGGCTCGCATGATGGCAGACACGGAGCTGGAGACCCCGTCCCAGATCGGTCCCTTCCGGGTCGTGCGGGCGCTCGCGCGAGGGGGGATGGCGGCGGTCTATGAAGTGATCGATCCCGACACCAAGGACCGCTTCGCGCTCAAGCTGCTGACCCAGCATGGCCTGGCCAGGCCCCGCTTTGACCGTGAATATCGCGCGCTGACCCGGCTGGATCACCCCGACATCGTGCGGGTCTACCGCTTCGGTTTCTCGGACGACAATCGACCCTACCTGACGATGGAGCTGCTCGACGGGGTCGCGGCCCAGGTTCACGCCCGGAGCTGCGGACGCCCCGGCAACGCGCGCCGGACGGCCGAGGTCGTGCGGATCGTGACACATGTCGCCGACGCCCTGGACTACCTGCACCAGCGCGACATCATCCACCGTGACCTCAAGTCCAGCAACGTGATGGTGTTGCCGGACGGCCGGGTCAAGCTGCTGGACTTCGGCACGGCCCGACTGCGTGGCCAGACCGAGGAGATCACGCGAAAGGGCGAGTTCGTGGGGACCTTCGCCTATGCCTCGCCCGAACAGCTCCAGGGCCATGAGGTCGACGCGCGGGCCGATATCTACAGCCTGGGCGTCTTGTTCTATCGCTTGCTCACCGGCAAGCGTCCCTTCGAAGCGGACAGCCCTCACGCGCTGGCCATGCTCCACATCGAGCAGGACCCGCGCCCGCCCCGTGAGCTGGCCACCGGCTTGCCCCAGGTCCTCAATGACCTGGTCTTGCAGATGCTGGCCAAGCGCCCCGAGCTG
The DNA here is from genome assembly GCA_013152105.1 of Oligoflexia bacterium. Classification (GTDB taxonomy): domain Bacteria; phylum Myxococcota_A; class UBA796; order UBA796; family UBA2385; genus UBA2385. The sequence goes on from JAADHA010000147.1 coordinate 4,748, forward strand.
CGCCCTTCTTCTACCCGGGAAGTGGCGGATCGCCTGCGTGACTATGCCCAGCCTGACGGCGCTCGGGCCCGGCGCAAGGGCCCCCTGCCGCCGACCCTGGTGGGCCGCGAAGAGGCGCTGGCGGTGGTGCGCGCGGCCATCGAAGACGCACGCCCTGGCGGCATGATGCTGCTGGTCGGGCCGTCGGGCTCGGGCTGTCGCCGGCTCTTGGATCAGACCGCCTTGGACGCGCACCGAAAGGGGCGGCGGGTCTTCCGGGGCGAGATGCCGGGCGGCTCGGCCCTGGGGCCGATCGCGGAGATCGTGACCCGAGCGGTGCGTGGCCTGCCCGATCCCCCAGACGGGCGCAGCGAGTCGGACATCGTGACGAAGCTGCCGCGTGGCACCCTGCCGTCCTTGGCCCAGCAGGCCGAGATCTCCCAGGCCGTCTGGTCGGCACTCAAGCGCCGTCAGGCTGCCGATGGTCGACCGATGGTGATCTCGCTGTCCGAGCTGCATCGCGCGCCGCCCCTGGCCATTCATGCCCTGCACGGCCTGTGCGCCACCGCGCTCCAAGAAGACGTACCAGTCCTGATCCTGGCGTCCACCGTCCCCGAGGCCGACCGTCCCGGTTCCCTGATGCGGCGGCAATTCGCGGACGCGGTGCGGATACCGATGGGTCCACTCACGCCGCGACAGGTGGGTCAACTGGTGGGCTCGATGCTGGGCCGCACGGCGCCTCCGCCCGAGCTGGCCCGACGCATCCACGACGCGACCGGCGGCCTGCCCGGCTACGTCGAGGAGGTCGTGCGCGCCATGGTCGCCGACGGTCTGGTCGAGCATCGGACGGCGGGACCGGACGCGGCGGCCTGGGTGGATCGATCCGGCGGTCGCATCGCCATCCCAAGCTCGGCCCGCGATCTGCTCAGCCTGCGCTTGCAGGCGCTGTCTGGCCACGCACGCCGGGTCATTGGTGCCTTGGCGGTGGCGGGTGGGGTGTCGCCGACGCCGCTGCTGGCGCACGCCGCCGACCTGGACCCGGACTCTGTCTGTGACCTGCTGGCCGGCCTGGCCGACGACGGTCTGGTGGTGGCCAAGGCCGACTCGGGCTGGTCCTTCCACCTGGGGCTCACGGCCGACCTGGTGAATGAAGCCATGCGGCCCACGCGGCGCCTGGTGTTTGAGCGGCGTCTAGCCGAGCAACTGCGGGACGCTCCTCCCTCGCTCGCCAAGCTGCGCTTGCTCCTGGCGGCGGGTGATCTGGGCCAGGCGGTGCAGGACTCGGTCACCTGGGCTCACCCTCAGCTCGACCAGCTCCAGGGCACGGATGTTCTGCCTGGGCTGGAACAGGTCGCGGCAGCGATCCGCGACGGGTCCGATCTGCCGGCCAGCCTCTTGGCCCTCTTCTACTTGTGCATCGCCCGCGCCTTGGTGGACCGGGACCCCAACGAAGCGCGGGTCGATGGCTACCTGGATCGCGCCGGCGCCTTGGCCAGTGGTTGGGCGCGCAAGGCCGAGGTCTTCCTTCAGCGCGCCCACGTCGCCCGCCTGCGCGGCGACAACTCCGGTGAGCGTGCCAGCATCTCGCGGGCCCGCGGCCTGATGGACCACGTTCCCGACCCCGCGCTGCGTCTGGATGTCCACCTGGCCGCCGGCCGGCGCGCCCAGGCGGACGGGGACTACAAGCAGGCGCTGGATTTGTATCGGGACGCGCAGCGGGCGGCCGAGCAGGGTGGCGATCTTCGGGGCGCGACCGTGGCGCGTGCGCGGTCGGGCCTGGTGCGCTTTGGCATGGGTGAACTGGCGACCGCCGAACGGACCTTGCAGGGCGCGATCGACGCCTTTGAGCGCCTGGGCGACCTGGGTGGTGGCTGGCTGGCGCGCGGCTGGCTGACCGAGACCTATAGCGTGCAGGGGCGCTTCTCGGAAGCCACCGCACAGCTCTTGCCCGACCTGGACCGGATCCGAGCGACCGCTCCTCCGGACCTCCACGCCCGAGCGCTGGTCCACGTGGTCAATGTGCTGCTCGAGATGTTTCGGCTGGGCGAGGCCCGCGAACTGTTGGCCGAGCTGCGGGCCATCGAGATGGTCGGGCAAGAGCCGGGGCTGCGTGCGCGCAGGGCCCTGGTCCAGGGTCGCCTGCTGTTGGCTGGGGACGAAGCCCTGCAAGCCCTCAGCGTTCTACAGCCGGCCCAGGAACAGGCCGAGGCGGCCGAGCTGTTGGTCGAGCATGCGCTGTTGATGGCCTGGTCTGGCGTCGCGGTCGCCGCCACCGGTGACACCCACCAGTCCGATGACAAGACCCGACGAGCGGTCGACATCTTGCGGCGGGAACACAACCTGCCGGCCCTCGCGGTGGCCTGCCAGTGTCGGGCGGCTGTCGCCAGGGCCTTCGAGTCGCCGGACATCAGCTTCCGACCGGTCACTCGCTGGATGGATGGCCAACCGGCTCGCGTCACGCGCATGGCCTGGCTGCTGGCGAGGGTGGACTACGCCGTCGCCCAGGGCGATGGCCGCCTGGCCCTGGCCAGCGTAGAGCGCGCCGAGCGTCTGCTCGAGGACATCGGCACGCGCCTGGATGCGGCGGATCGCGCCGCCTTGCGGGTCCACCCTTGGCGTCGTCGCCTGACCCGAATCCAAGCGGACCTGGGCGGCGGTGATTGAGCCACGCCGGCGGGCAATCCGCGCGCAGCTTGCGCTACGCTGTGGCCTCACTCCCGAGGCTTGTCGTGATCCTGCTGCTGACTGTCCTGCTCGCGTGCTCTGCTGATCAGGTCGCGGACACCGCCGCCCTCGCGGCTCGCCCCTTTCCCGACGGCTTCATGTGGGGCATCTCCATGGCGGGCTTTCAGAGTGATCCCGGCTGCCCTGGCTTGTCCGTCGATGACTGTGAGGATCCGAATAGCGATTGGTATGTGTGGGTCACCGACCCTGATCTGATCGCGGAGCCCGGCAACTACCTGTCGGGCGAACCCCTGTCCGACGGCCCCGGATACTGGGAGTTGTACCCCCAGGACCTGGCCATGGCGGCCCAGGACCTCAATCTCCAGCTTGTGCGGACCAGCATCGAATGGAGCCGGATCTTTCCCAACGATCCGACGGATGACGTGCAGACCGTCGACGACCTGGCGCAATTCGCCGATGCCGATGCAGTCGCGGCCTACCACGCCCAGTTCCAGACCATGCGCGATCTCGGACTCGAGCCGATGATCACCCTCAACCACTACACGCTGCCGACCTGGCTGCACGACGCCAAGGGCTGTCACCAGGACCTGTCAACCTGTGAAGACAAGGGCTGGGCCGATCACGACCGGATGCTGCACCACATCGCCCTTTATGCCGGCTACTGCGCTCGGGAATTCGGAGATCAGGTCGACTGGTGGTTGACCCTCAACGAACCGCTGGCGGTCGTGCTCTCGGGCTACCTGATGCCCAGCGAGGACCGCACCAACCCCCCAGGGGTCAGCGACCCCGAGACCGCCTTCGCCGTGATGCTCACGCAGATCGAAGCCCACGCCGTGATGTACGACGCCATTCATGAGAACGATTCCACTGCCTCGGTGGGTTCCTCGCCAAACCTGGTGGCCGTGACCCCCCTGGACCCGACCGATGACGTAGACGTGTTGGGCACCGAGCACTTGGACTATCTGTACAACCGGGTCTTTCTCAACGGCATCGTGCGTGGCGAGTGGGACGCGGACCTGGACGGGACGGTCGACGAGATCCGAGACGACCTGGTCGGTCGCAGCGACTTCATCGGGGTCAATTACTACAATCGGATCACCGTGGATGGGCTGGGCTTCCCGATCCTTGGCCAAATCCCCATCTTCGATTTCCTGCCCACGGGTGACTACTTCGAGTCCTATCCCCAGGGCATGGACGAGGTCGTGACGCTCGCAGCCGAGTACGATCTGCCCATCGTCATCACCGAGAACGGAAACAGCAACTGGTCGGGCGACCCCACGGCCGACTTCCTCCTGCCCCACCTCTCGGCCCTGGCCGACGCCATCGACGCTGGCGCCGATGTCCGGGGCTACTGCTACTGGTCGCTCACCGACAACTACGAGTGGAACCACGGCATGGCCTACCAATTCGGGCTGGCTGAAGTGGATCCCGACACCAAGGCGCGCAGTTTGCGGCCGATGGCGCTGGACTATGCAGCGATCGCGGCGGCGAATGGACTGCCGGACTAGGCGCGTACACTGAACCGCGCTGCAGCGACTCTCTCAGCGGTGTAAGGAACCCTGGAGTCCCCTCGTTGTCGGCGTAGCTGTGCTGACCCTCCTCGCCATCCTCCTGCCCTCGGCCCTCGCTCCTGCGGCCTACGCCGGTGCGCCCCACGTCGGTGCGCCCTATGTCGTGACGGTGCCCCTGAGCGCGCTTGAGCCCGCCGCCTCGAAGCCGGTGGCCCCGCCAGTCCCGGTCGTCCGCAGCAGCCTGCGGGTCGGGCTGGTCCCCGGTGACGAGACGGCCGTGGACCTCTCGCTGGTGCTCGATGTGCTGGTCGCCGGGCCGGTGGACTTGCCGGTGATCGGCGATGCCCTGGCGCTGCGCATCGCGACGCTGGACGGACGGCCGGTGGCCCTTCCCGGGGGCGATGGCGGGCTGCGCAGCCTGGTCGCCCCGCTCTCAAAGGGACGACACACGCTGCGTGTTCTTGGCACGGTGGCCACGCCTCGACCCGAGCTGAGCCTGCCCCTGGTTCCCGCCGTGCGGTCCAGGGTCGACGTCGCTGGGGACTGGGCGGTCCACGTCGAGCACGCGATAGCCGGCGCGGATGGCGGCTTCGACTTGCTGGGAGCCTCGCAGCTCGACCTGCGCTGGCGTGCGCCTGCCCCGCTCGCACCTCGTCCGCAGGTCGTGCGGGCCCAGATCGTCACGGCCCTGCGGGTCGACACCGCCGGGATCCAGGCATCTGCCCGGGTCCATGCCACGGTGCTCCACCAGCCCACCGACCAGCTCCAGATCCGCCTGCCGCCGGTCGATGACCTGAACATCGAGGGCCCGGCCGTGGCCGGCTTCCACCGCGTTGGCGACCGGGTGATCGTGCAACTCAGCCGCCCCCTGGATGGGCGCATCGACCTCAGCCTGAGCTACCGGGCGCCGCCGCCTGCTCCCGACGGCTCGCCAGCGCCATTGGCGGTACCGGTGACCACCTCGGGGCACCTCGACAGCGGCTTTGTCACGGTGCTGGCTGGGGACCAGGGGACGGTGGTTCCAACCGCGGGCAAGGGGCTGGCTGGTGTGCCCTCGGCGCGGGTCCCGGATTGGGGTCGAGGGCTGGTGCCTGGGACCACGGTGTCCACGATGGCGGTCACGGCGGCCTCGTCCGAGCTGCTCCTGCGGGTTCTGGACCTGACCCCGGTCGACAGCCCGGCCACCTTTGTGGACCAGGCCCGCTTCGAGGTCGCCTATGCCGCCCACGGGCGCGCCCTGTTGCGCTGTCGCTACCAGGTCCGCAACGACCGCAGCCAGTACCTGGGCCTGTCTCTGCCACCGGGGGCCGTGCCGCTCGGCGTGCGGGTCGCGGGCACGGTCGTGCAGCCGGTGCGCGATGGAGATCGACTGTTCATCCCCCTGGAGAAGTCGGTCGAGACCTTGACCGGTCTGGTCACATTCCCCGTCGAGCTGTCGCTGTTGCTGGACCAGGAACCCTGGCAAAGACACGGGAATCGCATCTTGAGCGTCCCGGCCGTCGACGCCCCGGTAGCCGACGCGCGCTGGGAGATCGTGTTGCCTCCCGGCGCGAACAGTCGGCGCCTGGTTGGTGATCCCACCGTGGTCGACGCGTGGACCGAGGGTGGCCGAAGCCTGGCTATTGGTCGCGCGGTCTCGCTGGGTTCGCTCAGCCTGGCCGAGGAGGACGCACAGGACGCGCGCCGGGAACAGAGCCAGGATGCCTGGAACCAGGCCTACCGTGCCTACCAGGGCAACGACTTCGACACCTCGCGAGCAATGTTGGAGCGGTCGCTGGAGCTGAACTCCGACAACCAGGCGGCCCAGGATCTGCTGGGCAATGTCGACGTGCTGTTGGAGGGTGGAGAGGGGCGGGACGACGATCAGGCGCGCCGCGTGCGGGCCATGGCTCGGGCCAAGACCCAGGGCCTGGAGAATGTGCAAAGCAAGAAGAAGGCCAAGGTCGAGGCATCCTTGCGGGCCGGGGACTACGAAGCAGCCTACAAGGATCTGGCGGAGCTGTCCTCGCTGACCGAGCAGCTCGCGGTGGTCGAGGACAAAGAGAACGTCGATCAGAAGGTGATGCTGGAGGAAACTCATCGCCAGCTCGTGCAAGTAGGCGAGAAGCTGGCGGAGGCGAGCAAGGCGAAGCAGATGAAGGGGGAGGGGAAGGTGGCGAAGCGGCCGGCAGCCCATAGTCCGAGGGCCGAGCCCAAGCCCAAGCCCAAGCCCGCTCCCGAGCCCGCTCCCGACGTCCAGACCGCTTCGAACGGCATGGACATGGACATGGACATGAACATCGACGGCGAGATGAATCTGCCGCAGGGCAGCTTCGGGGTCATCGTGGACGGTGCCGTGTCGCAGGGAAACGCCGAGGAGTCCGTCGCCCTGATGGTCGATGATCTGGACACTGAGCTGAGCGATCTGGGCTATTTTGATGCACCTGCAACCGGTGCAGGCGACGGTGGCACGTTCACTGGTGGCACGGGCTACGGCGAGGGCTCTGGGACCATCCAGGGCTACGCGACCGGCCTCGGCGCGGGTGGCCTCGGTGTGGGCGCGGGCGGCGTCGTCGAGACCACGCCCTCGCCCACGCCCACGGCCTCGCCCACGGCCACGATCTCGAGCGTCGTCCCAGTCGAGCATCTCGGCCCCACTGCCATGTCCATGGACCCCGCGGTTACGGCCGCCCCCCTCTCGATCCGTCCGCCCAAGGCGGGCCAGCGCTTGCTCCTGCAACAGCGCCTGCTGGCCCCTGGCGATGCGCTGACCGTCACCCTCACCTATCGCATCCACTCGTCCCCAAGCCCCCGGAGCCTGCCATGAGACCGCTGTCCACCCTGTTTCCGGCCCTGCTGCCGACCCTCCTCCTCTCGCTCAGCCTGAGCGCGGCGGCCCAGGACATTCCCGCGGCCCGCGTCGTGTTGCCCTGGCAGGACTTCAAGACCCTGTGGGAGGCGGGTCACGCGCCGAAAGACAAGCTCCCGCCCGCCCCTCGGGCCTACGCCATCAGCAGCGCTGAATATGTCGGCAGCGTCGACGGCGAGGCGGCGGTGTTTCGCGCGACCTTGAAGGTCGATGTGCTCAACGCCAAGGGCTGGACTGCGGTCCCGATCCTGCCGACCTCGGTCGCCCTGCGATCAGCCAAGGTGAGTGGCCGCGACGCATCTGTCTACCTGGACAGTGGTTGGTACACCTTCATCACCGACAAGTCGGGTCCGGTCAGCATCGACCTGGAGTTCGCGGTCACGACCTTTGACGAGGGCGGACTGGCGGGCTTCTCTTTCGCCCTGCCCCAGTCCGGTGGCACCCAGGTGGAGCTGTCTGTGCCCTCCGATGATGACCTGGATTTCGACGTGGCCAACGCGCAGCAGGTCACGAATGTGCATCGAGGGGGCCGCCGGGTGATGCGTGCCCTGTTGCCGGCCGACGGCAACCTCTCGGTCTCCTGGCAGCGCAGCACCGAGTCGACCGATGCCACACAGTCCGCCCGGACCCCCCGTATCTACGCCGAGCATCAGGCGCTGGTCGGTGTGGGCGAGGGCCTGCTCACCGGTCGCAGCATCATCAACTACAGCATCCTCTTCGCCGGCACCGACACGTTTGCAGTGGACCTGCCCGCCGATGTCACCGTGCTCGATGTCACCGGCCAGGGGCTGGGCGACTGGTCGGTCACCGAACAGGACGATCGCAAGGTCGTGACCGCCAGCCTCAACTTCCAGGCCAAGGGCGCCTACGCCCTCACCCTGGACTACGAGTCTCCCTTCCCCGATGGTGGCGGATCGGTGACCCTCCCCGACCTGCATGTCCGCGGGGCCGAGCGGGTCAAGGGCTTCGTCGGGGTCGATGCTCGCAGCAACCTCGAGGTCAAGGCCGGTGACGCAACCATCGCGCGGCTGGTGGATGTGCGCGATCTGCCCGCCGCGATCCTCGGCCAGACCGACTGGCCCGTGCTGTTGGGCTATCGCTATGGCAAGGAAGGCTGGTCCATCCCCATAGAAGTGCTCCAGCACGACGACGTGGACATGCTGGTCACCATCATCGACCAGGCCGCCGCCACTACGGTGATCACACCCGATGGTCGCCGCATGACCCAGGTGACCTACGCCATGCGCAACAACCGCGCCCAGTTCCTGTCGCTGGAGATGCCCGCTGGCGCGACGCCGTGGTCGACCTTCGTCGGAGGCAAGGCCGTCAAGCCCGCCCTGGGTGATGATGGCCGCCTGTTGATCCCGCTCGCACGCAGCCAGGCCAGCGGCGGAGACCTGGCTCGCTTCGCCGTCGAGCTGGTCTACGTCGAGGACGGCGGGTCTGCCGATGGCGGCGCCAACAACCACTTCGCCGCCACCCTTCCCAGCGCGGACATCCCCGCCACCGCGGTCGCGTGGACCGTCTACGTGCCGAACCAGGCCAAGCTGCGCAAGGCCAGCATCGACGGGACCCTGCGCCAGGTGGACTGGTTCACCCCCATCGACCTGGGCGGGGTCTCCTCGGATCAGGCCGTGGCCCAGGTCCAACAGCAGGCCCAGGCGCTCTATGACAGCGATGCCATGGGCGCTGGCGTGCAGCCCGTGCGGGTCGCCCTGCCCATCGACGGTACGCCCCTCTTCTTCGAGAAGCTGCTGGTCATGTCCGACCCGCTCCAGGTCGACTTCGATTATCGGCTCAAGCGCTGAGCGCTCCTCGTGGCGACCGCGCCGCCCAGGGCTTAGGGCTTGGGGGTTCAAAGGAGCCCGCATGCCCAACGCCTACATCTCTGGTACCGGCGGCTACGTGCCCCCGCGCGTGGTGACCAACGACGACCTGGTACAGCAGTACGGCATCGACACCAGCCACGAGTGGATCAACCGCCGCACCGGCATCAACCAGCGCCACTACGCCGAACCGGGCGTCGGGACCGCCGAATTGGGCGAGAAGGCCGCGCGCCTGGCCCTGGAGTCCGCGGGTCTGGAGCCCCAGGACATGGACATGATCCTGCTGGCAACGCTGTCTCCGGACTACTGCTTCCCCGGCAGTGGCGTCCTGATGCAGCGGCGCTTGGGCCTGTGCGACGGACCCAAGGCCCGCTTCGTGCCGGCCATGGACATCCGCAACCAGTGCTCGGGCTTCTTGTACGGGATGGGCACGGCCACCAGCATGGTCCAGTCGGGGGCTTGCAAGCACGTCCTGCTGGTCGGCGCCGAGACCCACAGCGCGGCGATCGATCTCAGCACGGCTGGGCGCACCGTCTCCACGCTCTTCGGCGACGGGGCGGGGGCGGTCATTGTGTCCGCCACGGACGAAGACCGCGGGATACGCGGCTGGTGGCTGGGTGCTGATGGCCGCGGGGCCGAAGTCCTCTGCCAGCACGTCTGGAACATCAGCAAGCGGCCCTTCATCCCGGTTGACGAAAACGGCGTGGGGCAGGTCCAGCCCGAAGAGATGTTCGCCCACATGGAGGGCAAGCGCGTCTTCCGGGCCGCGGTCGAACGCATGTGCGAAGCCGTGCTCACCGCCTGTACCGCCCAGGGGATCACTGGCGAAGATGTCGATCTGTGGTGCTTCCACCAAGCCAATATGCGGATCAACCAGTACGTCGCGAAGACCCTGGGCATCCCGGACGACAAGCTCATCCACAACATCGACCGCTATGGCAACACCACGGCGGCCACGATTCCGCTCCTGCTCGACGAAGCCGCTCGCGGTGGCCGCTTGCAGCGCGGTATGAAGGTGGCCATGGTGGCCTTTGGTTCGGGCTACACCTGGGGCTCGGTGATCTGCGACTGGTAGAACCTGGGAGTTCAGATGAGCATCGAAAGCACCCACTGCGTCGACATCAACGCCATGCTTCCCCGCGACTCCCGGGCTGCCATGCGGCAGGCCGTCGCCGCACCCATGTGCGATATGCGGGGGTCCGCGATCCTGGCTACCGCGGCCCAGGTCAAGGCCCGCATCGCCCAAGGCGCCCAGATCTGCAACCTCACGGTCGGCGACTTCTCGCCCCAGCATTTTCATATCCCGGCCGCGCTCACGGCACGGATCCAGCAGATGCTGGCAGAGGGCCAGACCAACTACCCGCCAGCGGACGGCGTACCCGAACTGAAGTCCGCCATCGTGGGGCTCTACAAGCGCGAGTTGGGTCTGGACTATGGATCGGACTCGGTCTGCGTGGGGTCTGGAGCGCGCCCGCCGATCTACGCGGCCTGGCGCCTGTTCACGCGGCCGGGCGACAAGACACTCAGCTTCTTGCCGATGTGGAATGTGGGCTACTACGCGCACTTCTGCCAGACCGACCACACCTTCCTGCCGACCTCGGCCGAACACAATTTCTTCCCCACCGTGGACCAGGTCGCGCAACATCTGCCGGGCACCCGCCTGATCGTGATGAACACGCCCCTCAATCCGACGGGCACGGCCATCGACCGCGACGTGCTCCAGGGCATCGCCCAAGCCCTGGTCGACGAGAACCGGGGCCGCCAGGCGCGGGGTGACGCGCCCTGCATGATGATCTTCGACCAAGTCTACTGGCGCCTGACCCGCCCGGGGGTCACGCACCACAGCCCGGTGCGCCTCGTGCCCGAGTGCGCGCCCTACGTGGTCCACGTCGACGCGATCAGCAAGTGGTTCACCGGCACCGGCCTGCGCGTCGGTTGGGGCGTGATGCCGCCTTATGTCCAGGCCAAGATGAAGGGCCTCATCGGCCACATGGGCGCCTGGGCGCCTCGGCCTGAACAGCTCGCCGTTGCGTGGCTTCTCGACCAACCCACGCTGGTGCGCGCCTACCTGGACGGTCTTCAGGACCAGATCGGCGCCCGCCTGGACAAGCTCTTCTCGGCGGTGCAGGACATGCGCGCCCAGGGTCTGCCCGTCAGTGCGATCCGCCCCCAGGGCGCCATCTATATGTCCTTCCACGTCGACCTGATCGGTCGCGGCTTCGACACCAATGAACAGATCCGCACCTGGTTGCTCGACACCGTCGGGCTCGCCGTCGTGCCCTTCCAAGCCTTTGACATGCCCGAAGACAGCGGCTGGTTCCGCATGAGCGTCGGCGCCGTCGGTCTGGACGAACTGGACAGTGCCTTGGAGCGGCTGCGAACCGCGCTGCGGACGCGACAGGGCTGATGCTGCCCGGAAGTTCCTGACCAGGGGGGGCATGCTTCGCGTCTGCATCGACGAGAAGACGGGCAGAATTCGGGGGACCTGAGCGGGGCCCAGCGGCGCCAGCGGCTCCAGAGCTCGCGGCCGCGTAGCCTTGCGTGTCGAGGATGGGGTTCTCGACCAGGGTGGCTTCGTTGGGGTGCGGCTGCTGGTCGGGCGAGGTCACGTCGGCTCTCCCGAGGATGCCGCTCGGTAGGCCTGGTGGGGGTGGGATGGGCGGTCTGGGTGGGCGAGGGTGAGCAGGCCTTCTCGAACCATTGGG
>JAADHA010000585.1 GCA_013152105.1 Oligoflexia bacterium
GCTCGACACCATCGGGCGCAGCGGGTTCTTCTCCAGCCGACCTGGCCGCCGCTTCGGCCGCGGAGAGCGCCGTACACAGCGCCCGTGCCAGGTCGAGTGCCAGGTCGACCAGCTCGCCGGCATGCTCGGCCGTCGCTCCTGGACTGACCACGCGGACCTCGCGACTGGTGACGACGCTGCCCGGGTGACCATGGACGACGGCCAGCAGCTTGCCGTGCAGGTCGGTCTCCAATGCGATCGGACCGGTCAGCAGGGCGCGCGCTTTGTCGGGTTGCCGGGCGTCGACCCGAATGAGGCCATCGAGCACCGGGTCTCCCAGGCGCAGTCCAAGGTCCGCATCGGGCCGGTCCCCGCGAAGGTGGGTGCGATCCAACAGGCTGATGCCCATGGCGGGCATGGTCGCGGGAAGCGTCACGCGCACGGTCGTGTGGGTACCCGGGTCGGACCGCCCGAGCAACACGCGCCCAGCCACCCGCAGGCCGTCCAGGCTGCCGTCGAACTGGACGCCTCCGTCCACCTGCCGCAGCGCCAGCCCGGTACGCTCAGCCAGGTCCATCCACGGTTGCTGGACCGCCGCGCCGAGCGCCTTGGCCAGCGCCACCGCCGTCCCCAGGTTGTGCTCCAGACGGGCGTCCTTGCGACCCTTTTCCTCCAGGACCACATCATCACGCTCGATGCGACTGTGGGGGTCCGCGGTCACCAGGCGGGGCAGTATGGGGCGCACACCACCATCCTTCAGGACCTGGCGTATGACGTCTTCGTCGACGCCCCGAATGCGCAGATCCGGGTCCAGCAGGCTGTCACCCAATTGAATGTCCTGGCCACCGAACAGCTTGGCCACCGACGCACCAATGCCTTCACGGCTCACTTGCAGCCCGTGCGGCAAGGACACCGGGCTGGTCGCGCGGACCACGGTGTAGCGAACCTGTGCATTGCCCGAACCGCGGATCAGGACCGAGATCTTCACTGGAACCCCATCGACCAGACCGGACATCTTCAAGCGTCCAAGGAACCCACCCTTGTCCAGAGTCAGCCCCTCGCGCTTGGCGATTCGCTCCCATGCCAGGCTCTGCTGCTTGTGTCGGCGCCGCAACAGGAGCATCGCGACGACAAATCCAGCCACCATCACGAGGGGTGCGAGCAGGTCCACCGAGCCGATGCCATCCATGGTGCCTCCAGCAGCGCAGCTTAGCGCGCGCCGATCGAGATACCCTACCATCGCCCGACGACCCGCCCCTCCGCCCGCTCCTCCGCCCGCTCCTCTGCCCTGACCGCGACCACCCACCCACAGGTGCGACCCTGATGATCCCCGACAAGACCAAGGTGCTGCTCGCCCTGCGCGAGTCCCTGGGCGCCGAGCTGGCAGCGGTCGAGTCGATCGCCGCCACCACCCGCGACGAGGTGGGCAGCGACGAGACGCGGCAGGAAGGCAAGTACGACACGCGCTCGACCGAGGCGTCCTACCTGGCGCGGGGGCAGGCGTGGCGTATCGACGCGCTGCGGCGGCTGGTCTCGTGGTTCAAGTTGGTCCGGCCCCAGCCGATGGAGCACGTGCAGGTCGGCGCGCTGGTCGCCCTGGACGGGCCGCGACGGGACCTGGTCTTCGTCGCTCCGGTGGGGGGCGCCAGCGCCGATGTGGACGGCCACCGCGTGCGCGTCATCTCCCCGTCGGCGCCGCTGTACCAGGCCATGGCCGAATTGGAAGCCGGCGACGGCTTTGACGTGCAGACCCCGCGCGGGACGGTGTCCTGGGAGATCGTCTACGTGGCCTGAGGCGACCGCAAGCGCGGCAGCAGGCGTCCGGTCTGCGCGGCCCAGACCCGCCACTCGTCTCCGAAGCGCTCGGCCAGCATGGACTCTTCATCGGGCAAGCGGACAGCCAGCATGACCACCAGTGCCACGGCGGGCAGCACGAACACCAGCGCGTTGCCGGTCAACAGTCCCCAGCCAGGGACCAGCAACAGGTTCGTCGTGTACATCGGGTGGCGGACCCAGCGGTAGGGCCCGGTGGTGACCAGGGTGTGGCCCGGGCGCATGTCCAGCCGCGGCGAGAAGTTCTCGCCCAGGGTGGCGTGCACCCACCAGAACAGGGCGACGCCGCCCACGCACAAGGCCACGCCCACCACGCGAAGGGGGGCAGCCAGCGCCAGGTCGGCAGAGGCCAGGCCGTCACCGAGCACCCAAGCCACCAGCGGGAAGATCTGGGCACCGCCGAACAGGACGGTCAGGACGTGCTCACGTCGGTCGTGCCGGCTCACACGCACCGCCGGCCGCCACGCCCGTTCATAGACCAGTCGGATCCCGACAAAGGCGACCAGGCTCAGGGCGCTCAGCACACGGGCAAGCAGCAAGGTCACTCGGCGACGCCGCTGTGGCGTCGGGAGGATGAGCAAGGGCACGGCCGGCTAGGGGTCACGGCGACAGCGTAGACCATCGCGCACGACTACACTCCAAGCATGCTCCCCATCTCGGTCGCGGCCCTGGTCGGTTCGGTGCTTGTCGCCTGTGACAGGCACCCGAGCTCCTGCGACGCGGACGGGCCGGCCGGCGCGGGCGAGAACATCCTGGTCATCGTGAGCGATGACATCGGGGTCGACCAGACTGACGGCTATGACCCGTACTCGGCCCCCTCGCTGACCCCGAATATCACCGCCCTCGCGGCCCAGGGGGTCTCCTTTCGCAACGCCTACGCCAGCCCGACCTGCTCGCCCAGTCGCGCCTCGCTCTTGACCGGGCGCCTCCCGGCCCGCCACGGGATCGGGCGCTGGATCTACGCCGAGACCTCGACCGTGGCCCTCGACCCCTCCGAGCTGACCCTCCCCGAAGCCCTCGCCCACAGCCCCTACGACATCATCAGCGCCGCCGTCGGCAAGTGGCACCTGGTGGGCTTCGACCGGACCAGCCCCGAGCTCGACCCGCTCGACCAGGGCTTTGACTGCTACGCGGGCTCGCTGGCCAACCCGCTAGAGGCGGTGGGCAGCGGGCACATGCCGCGCGGCTACCGACACTGGGAGAAGGACACCGACGGCCTGTTGTCCTGGAAGCGCCGGTACATGAGCAGCGACACGACTGACGAAGCCCTGGCCAGGATCGCCCACACCCGCAGCCCGTGGTTTCTCTACGTCGCCTACAACGACGCCCACGACCCCTTGCACATCCCACCGGCCCGCCTGCACACCGGCAGCCTGGGGGGCGGCGCGACCGACCTGGAGCTGTACCAGGCCATGGTGCAGGCGGCAGACACCGAGATCGGCCGCTTGCTGGCCGGTATCCCAGAGAATATTCGATCCAACACCACGATCATCTACCTCTCGGACAATGGCACACCCGCCGAGGGCATCACCGAGCCCTGGAACAGCCGCCGCAGCAAGGGCAGCGTCTACGAGGGCGGGGTGCGCGTTCCGCTGATCGTCGCCGGTCCCCATGTCAGCGCTCCCGGCACGGTGAGCGACGCCTTGGTCCACGTCATGGACATCTTCCCAACGGTGGCCGAGCTGGCTGATGTGGATGTCTCCACCTTGCAGGTCGAGGACGGCGAGCAGGCCGGCCAGCCGCTACTGCTCGACGGGATCAGCCTGCTAGCCTGGGTCGAGGATCCCTCGCTGCCCTCAGGCCGGGAGTTCGCCTATACCGAGGGTTTCTACCCCAATGGCACGGTCGATCAAATAGACTACCGACGCACGCTTCGCGACGCGACCCACAAGCTGATCTGGCACGACCAGAACGGCACGCGGGACGAGCGACTGTACTGGCTGGATCCAGACGCGGTGGACGAGGGTGCCGACCTGCTCGCGGCGGGCACCCTGTCCAAGACCGACGCCGCGGCCCTGGACCGCCTGCGAGCAGCGATGAACGCGCAGGTCTCGGCGCTGCCTTGACGCGAACCCGCCCGGCGCACGCGATAGGACCCGGCATGCGCCATGCCCTCGTCGCCATCGCCGCGCTCGCCATGATCGCCTTCTTCGTCGCTTCCGGCCTGGAGGAACACCATCTGGCGCTGGTGGTCAAGCCGCTGCCCGTGCTGGCCCTCGCCCTGTTTCAACGGCAGGCGGCACCCGGAACACGGCCCGGACTGGTGGCGCTGGGCCTGGTCCTGTCCGGGGTCGGCGACCTGTTGCTGGAGCTGCACCACGGCCTGTTCCTGCTGGGGCTGCTCAGCTTCCTGCTGGCACACCTGGCCTACAGCCTGGCCTTTCTGCTGCGAGCGCCCGGCATCGCGCTGCGCCGCGGGCTGGTGATGATGGCCTACGGCGTGGCGGCCTTCCTGGTGCTCAGACCCGGGCTAGGAGACATGGCCATCCCCGTCGCCGCCTATGTGTCGGTGATCTGCACGATGGGCTGGCGGGCCCTGGCCATGTTCGGCCAGGTGCCATGGGCGGCGGCCAGCCTGGCTGTCGGCGGAGCCCTCTCCTTCATCCTCAGCGACACGATCCTGGCGACGAACCGCTTCGTCCTACCCCTGGTGAGTGCGCCCTGGTTGGTCATGGCGACCTACTGGGCCGGCCAGATCGGCATCGCCCTGTCGACCCAGCGCGCGGCCAGCAGCGAAGCGACGGTCTCGCCCCAGTCCCCTACTTGCCCAACAGCGCCTTGAGACGCGTCGCCCCCAGGCCGGTCAGCTCGGCGGGATCGGCCTTGCTCAGGCGTTCCAGGGCCAGCACGGGATCCGCCCCCTGCTGCTTGATGCCTCGATAGGCCTTGTCGGACAGGCCAAGCTCCTTGAAGTGCAGCTTGACCGCCGCCCAGGCCGCCTTGTCGCGCTGGGCCAGCCAGTCGTTGCGCAGCTTGCCCAGCATCTTGGCCTGGTCCTTGCGACGGACCTTCTTCAGCGAGCGCATGACCTGAGCGGTGATCTGCTGGGCGTGGGCCAGCTTGCGGCCGTCACCCAGGTCCGGGCCGTCGCTGAGCGAGGCGGCGAGCACCCGCAGGCGGGCGATCCACGGACTGTCCAGGTGCGCACCCTCGGCCAGGATCCCCTGGGACAAGGGATCGTCCGGTGACTCGGTCGACACCGCGTCGGTGCTGGGGGACGGGCCAAAGGCGCCGGTGAGCTGGCTCTTGAGTGACTTCATGCCAGACGCATAGCCCGCTTCGAGGACATCATCGCGGGGACTAAGCGCGGGGACTCAGCGTCGTCAACCGGAGGCTTGATCCGCCCGAGCATGAAGTCCGCGATGGTGGCGAAGCGCTCTTGGCTGAAGATGGGGCCGGAGATCACCAGCCGCAATCGGGCGTAGTATGCAGCCATATCGGGGTCCATGCGGACCAGCGAACCGGTCTCGCGTGCGAAGGCATAGCCCGGCGGCAAGGCCCGGCGGGAGTGGCCGGCGCGAAAGGGCGTGCCGGGTTCAGGTGGAAGCCGCGCGAGCAACGGATCCACCAGCCCGAAGCGGTCGATCAGGATGGCGTCCGACCCCGCCGCGATGCCGGTGAAACCCATCGCGTGCTGAGCGGAGACGCGGTGGCCCACGGCCGCCCTGCGTTTGGCGGCGCGACCGCGGTCCCGGAAGATCCGGGCCCACTTCGACATCACCCAGCGCCCGTCATGGGTCAGGCTCACCCGCCCGATGGGCAGGGCCAGGATGCGCTGGTCCTTGGTCAAGGCTTGCGTGGCCAGGCCCGCGCCGTAGGTCCCGAGTACCACCACCAGGACAAGGGCGACGACGCCACAGCGACCCGGCCAACGCGCCCGGCGGAGGGCTTGAAACACGGCGGGCAGGCGTTCGGCCAGCACGGCCAGCGACACCAGCACGGGGGCCGCGAAGAAGCGTCCCTTGAGAAAGCCCCCGCCCACCACCACCACGTAGAGCACATAGAGCAGGACACCGGCAGAGGTGACCGCCAGCACGCGGTCATGGACGACACTGCGCCCCGCCAGCCAGCGCCAGGCCGCGTGGGCGCCCACCGCCAGGGCAGACAGCAGGATCATGGCCGACACCAGGTCGTTCTGCACGAAGTCCAGCAGGTACAGGGCGCCGCCGTGGACGGTGACGAGCAACGGAAACCCGGTCTCCAGCTTGGCGGGCGCGGTGTTGGGAAAGGGAAAGCCGTAGTAGACCAGGCTGAACAAGAGCCAGAGAAACAGCGGACTGAAGCCGAGAATGATGGCGGAAACCCGCAGCCCCCGGCGCCGAGACAGCACCAGCCAGACCAGCGCTGGCGCCACGAACAAGCCCGTGTCCAGGCGGTTGGTAGCGATCAGCGCGGCCATCAGCGAGAGCCAGCCCCAGGGCGGCGGGCGGTCTTCATCCACAGAGAGCAGGATCGCGAAGAATCCCGCGAGGAGCAGGAAGGTGAGCGGGTCTTCGAGGCCCGAGGTGGCGTAGAGGCGCAGGCAGGTGCTGGCCATCCAGCCCAGGGTGAGGCAGCCGATCACCACCCACAACCGGTGGCGATGGCGCCAGGCCAGCACCAGCCAGGCGCCGAGCGAGCAGGCCAGGCCCACCACGGTGGTCGTCCAGTAGATCTCGCGAGTGAACAAGTAGAAGGCCGCGTTGAGCAGCATCCACAAGGGATGGGTGTAGCTCTGCACCCGTTCGTCGAGGTTGTAGCGCAGGCCGTGCCCGTGTACCCAGTTGATGATCGTGCGCGAGGTGATGAGCGCGTCCTCGCCGACCCAGGCCGAGTCCAGCAAGACCAGCAACAGCGCGACCGCCGCGATGGGCAGAACGAGCGGCCGCAGCGGGCGCAGGGCGGCGCGAAGCCTGGTCGCCAGACCGCTCACCTTCTCAGCTCCGGCTCCACAGGGATCAAGCGCGCTCCCGCCTTGGGGCTTCGTTAGCACAGCCGCTGGCCGTCGGCATGGCGCCCCCATCTCTGAAGCTTCCTGCAGACCCTTCTCGGTGACCTTGCAGAGTTCTTCCGTAGTGATGTTAGGGTGCAGTTCCACTAGCGCGATGCCGGATGGAGGATCCTCATGAACAAGACCTGGCTGGTTCTCACGACCACTCTCCTGGCCTTTGGCTGCAACTCCAAGGATGGTGACAGCGGCGGTGGCACCACCCGGCGGCGATACGGGCACCACGGGCACCACGGGCACCACGGGTGACACCGGCGATGGTGACACCGGCGATGGTGACACCGGCGATGGTGACACCGGCGGCGACACGGGCACCTCAGGCGATGGCGGCGCCACGGCACCCTTCACCATCGACTGCTCTTGGACTAGCTTTGGCATCAGCGTCAACCTGGTGAACGGCGATGACGCGGGCTACAACTTCGGCATGGCCGAGACCGACTGCGGCGGCGACTGCTGGACCGGTGAGGACTGTTTCGACGGCTATGCCCTCGGCGACGGCACCGTCCTGTCCTACTGCCACCCGCTGTCCAGCACCGGTGGCTACCTGAGCACCGTCCAAGACGTCGACCTGATCGTCGAGGGCAGCACGACCCTTCACATCTCCACGATCAACAACACCTACTACCTCGAAGAAATCTCGACCGGTGAATGCTGGACCTGGGGCTACGACTCGTCCTACTACGGCGGCCACGGCTGCACCGACATCGGCAGTGGCTGCGCTGGCGAGTGATCTCGACGAAGCGGGGGGGCAAGGCTGAGCGTCTTCCCTGGTCAGACGCCGGGCAAAAGGAGCCTATTCCTCAGAGTCGTCGGTCGCGTCCTGGCAGTCGGAGTCCTGCGCATCCTTGTGTCCGTCGCCATCGTTGTCGACATCGTCGTTGCACTGGGTGGAGCCGAAACGTAGGACAGCACCAGCTACCCGGAACCTCAGCCAGTCTTGAGGCGCCTCTTGAAGCGCACCTTGAAGCGCAGCTTGTAGACCAGCCAGCAAAGCAACAGGATCAGCCAGACGGACCATCCCGTGGACAGGACCGTGTTGTACATGAAGCGGTAGTAGTTGTTCGCGTACAGTGCCCAGTGAGTCAACAGGCTGGTCACGAAGAGGAGCGACACCAGGACCGTGCCACCGACCGTGCGTACGCGGCGGTGCAAGCCCAGGATCAGCACGGCGGCGACGGCAAAGTAGTAGCCGACGGTCCCCAGCAGGCAGAAGAACAGGGTGAAGCCCAACACGGTCGCGGCCTCGACATCGTCATCCGTCCTGGCGGCTACGAACAGGCCCATCCCCACGACAAGCGTGGCCAAGGCGCGGTACCAAGGGCGGACCTGGTGAAACCACTTCTTGCGGGTGCGCTCGCTGACCCGGTCGTTCTTGGCCGTCGTGCCGCCGCGATAGATGAAGGGGAACTTGAGCCCGGTGCCAAAGCCCTGGAAGCGCTCCACATTGTGAAGCTCCATGTCGGCGATCCAGCCCCGGTAATTGTCCAGCCCCCGAGCGGGAATCGCGCCGATCCCCAGGCCCAGCACGCCGGTGATGAACGCCGCGATGACAAAGCGGCGCAGTGGAATTGGCACCCGCCGCTGGCGCACGGTGTCGGCCACACCCTTGACCAGCACCCCGACGCTGAACACGAAGGGGAAGATGCTGAGCACGGTGGACAGGGTCATCAACACGCCGGCCAAGGCGTGGCGACGACGGCGCAGCGCGGCCAGGCCCAGGCCCAACGTGACCATCCACTGGTAGCGGAAGAAGGAGCTGCCGATGATCCCGAAGCGGTCGGCGGCGTTCGTGAAGAAGAAGAGGGCAAAGAGCAAGCCGACTTCCCAGCCAAAACCCCAAACCGCAGCGCCACACATCAGGCACAGCGTGGAGATGTCCAGCAAGGACACCAGCGGGTGCGTGGCCTGCGTCAGCGGGATCCGCTCGGCGATGTAGCCCGCAATGGCGCTGTGAAAGGGTGTGCCGTTGTAACCTCGGTCACCCAGCGCGTCACGCAGGACCCGGTACCCCCGATTGGCCGTGTAGACGTCCAGATCCTGGCGCCAGCGTTCTCGACGTTGTGGCGTGAACTTGTCCGCGCACAGGTTCTGTTCCCGGATCTTGCCGGCGGTGCTCATGTGGTAGTTGCGCAGGTCGCGCACCGGCGTCTTGTCCGGAATGTCCCGCTTGCTCAGGTCCTCCAAGGCGCAGGCGTACAGGTCGGCGTAGTCGAGTTCGGCGTAGTAGCGCGGACCCAGCAGGTAGTGAAAGGTGTCCCAGCGATGAGAGTACTGGCTGGCATACAGGCCCTGCCGCCCGTAGAAGTAGTTGAAGCCGGACACAAGGACCATCAGGGTCAGCACAACCCGAGCGGTGCGCCGCCAGCCGCGGCCGGTCGGATGCTGGCGACGGCGGTGGCGACGACGCAGCAGCCCCCAGGCCAAGGTGCACAGCGCCGACAGTCCCGTCAACACCATGAAGATGACCGCCAGATCCTTGCTGCTCAGCGAGCCCCGGCGCCAGGGCAGCTTGGGCGAGGGCTGGGCGGTGGGGTCGGTCTCGAACAAGATGATGCAGGTAGCGACCAGGGCGAACAGGCCGCCGTACAACAGCACGGCACCGATCCGCTCACCGCGGGTCGGAACCGGGTCCGGCTGAGTGGCGGGGGGCTCAGGGGTCACGGCGCCAGAAGCTCCGGATGACGGGCTGGCCAGATTCCGTGGTCAGCTCGAAGGTGACAACACCGGGACCATCAGGCAGCATGCCCTTGCTGAAGAGCGACCAGGACCGGGTCCAGACGGGAGAGATCGTGCGCACTCGTTCGTTGGTCTGTTCGTCTCCCCGGCGCGCGCGGACGGTGATCTGACCCGACGGCCATGCCCACAGGGTCTGTAGCCGAACTTCATCCTTGGTCCCGAAGACCAGGCGTTGCTGCGGGAAGTACTCGGGGCCGTGGGTGTCCTTATTGCCGTCCTTGTCCTGCCCGTCCTTGTCATACTTGGGGTTCTTGCGCTGGACGAGCAGGGAATCGACCCCGGCCTTGGTGACCGCCGACTCATAAGTCTGTTCATCCTTCAGAAGCTGGGCGAAGACCACCGCGTCACTGTCCTTGTCATCCAGGACAAAGCCCTGTCCAGGGGCTGGTGGCGGCGGGGGCTGGATGATCGGGTAGGCCTGCTCGGCACGAGCCAGATTGTAGCGCTCGGCGGGCGCAAAGCCGACCCGGTACTTCTCCAGCGCCGGCGGCAGCAGGTGGATCCCGGCGGCCTCGAGCTGGGCGCGACGAGGCTCTTCCTTTTCCAGGAAGGTCACGATGTCGCCGTATCGGTCGAAGTCCCCCGTGCTGGCCAGGAAATACAGGTAGTCGCCGTCGACCGGGCGTCCTCCCACCGTCGCAGCCGGTGCCGGCGCATCCTGGGCTGGCGGCGCCGCGCGGCGCTTGAGCGCGGGTGTGATCGCCTCGGGCCACACCGGGTAGATCCAGCCGCGCTGGTCTACGTGCAGCGCCCAGAAGTCGTCCAGCGACGCCCCGACATAGGCTTCGAGTTCTTCGCGTAAGGGCAAGGGGGACTGGTAATACCCGTGCTTCACCCACATCAGGCGCATGAACTCGGTCAAGTTCTTGTTGTAGCGACGCTTGATCCAGTCGTCGAGCAGCTCGACGACCAGCGGCGCCTTGAAGTAGTGGAGGTACTCGGTCCAGTCGGACTTTGCGGTGTGCTCGACCCCCATGGCGATGTCCTTCTCGGGCTGGTCGCGACGCGTCCGTTTGAAGCTGTTGTACAGTTCATTCCAACGGTTCTCGCGGGATGCGACCCCCGCCCCCTTGGTCGATTTGATCTCGACATAGGACGGCCAGCCCTCCATGAACCACTCATCACGCTCGTCGCGGATGTGCATGCCGCTGGGCGCGTACTTGTTCATGGAGTGCCCCAGCCGGTGGGCCATGAGCTGCCAGGCCCGCGGGTTCGACTTGGGCTGCTGGAAGCAGGTACCGTTGGCCGAAGATCCCCCGAAGACCTTGTCTCCATCGTGCTTGGGAGACCAGACCACGGCCAGTGGGAACTGGGGTTGGAAACCCAGCACATCGTGGAACCAGCCAAACATCGCCATCGACCGGGTCGTGAGCTTCTGGCGCTCGGTCTTGTCAAAGCCGCTGTAGTTGAAGACCCGGACCTCGGAGTCGCCCAGGGGCTTGGTGGTGACGTCGAAGGGCCCGACGCCAAAGCAGGCGGTGGTCAGCGAGGTCGCGACCAGGGACGGACCATAGTTGTCAAAGTAGATCCAGCCGTCATCGTCCTGGCGCAGCGCGTCCGCCGCGGTCCAGCCGTCGGGCGCCTGGTAGCGGATCCGCGCCGCTCGCAGGGAGCCGCCGCCATTTGGGACCAGGAAGACACGCCCGTCGAACAGCGCGAAGTCGTCCTCGACGATGCCCTGGTGACCGTGGCGCCCATCGCCACCGGGCTCGACATCGTACGAGACCACTACCTCGTCGTGGGCCCCCCCTTTCAGGTCATAGGCCCGACCGTGCTGGCGATAGCTGATCTCTTTTCCCTGGACCGTCGAGAAATGCACGTCGTGGTAGGCCAACTCGGGCGCCACCCCCGGCGCCCGGAAAGACCACATCTGGTCGGTCAGGCCCGAGTAGCGCATGGTGATCCCCATACGCCCATCGCTGCGGTCCATCAGGTCAGCCACGATCTGCACCCTGGGCTGATCGTCGGGGTCCGCCCAGGGATCGATCGTGACCGAGTCGCGCTGGACCGAGACGGGGCCGACGGGTTGGCAGGAGAGCAGGAACAGCAGAGCGAGTTGAAGCACGACGCAGGACCGGGTCGAGAGGAGGCTCGGCCCCGTTATCTCACTACGGAGCGCTTGTAGAACAGGACCTCGGCCGCGCTCACCACCAGGAAGAGCCCCACGATCACGCCAAGCACAGCGGGCTGGCGAGCGCGCAGGTGGTCGACCAGCAGTCCGACCGCGCACCCCATCAACAGCACCGAGGCCGCGATGATCGCCGGGTTCGCGTGCGTCCTGGCTCGCAGACGCCAGTTGGAGACCGCGACCGCCAGGGACACCAGCAGGAAGACCAGGCTGGAGAAGGTCGCGATGACTTCCAAGCTGCCCATCGCAGTGAATCCCAAGGCCAAGACCGTGATCATCAGGACCGCCAGCCAGGGCACCTGGGTGCGACTACGATGCGAGAATGCCCGGGGAACCCGGGACTCAGTGGCCATCTCGGCCAGCATCCGAGATGCCCCGAACAGGGTCGCGTTGATCGCCGACGATGTCGCAAGCAGCGCCGCAACGTCGACCAGGACCGTGCCCGCATGGCCCAGCGCCGGTTGGGCGGCGGCGGCCAAGGCGTACTCTTCCGCCGCGATCAGGCCAGCAGCCCCCAGGTTCCCCAGGGCAACGACCGCGACTGCGATGTAGATGATCGAAGTCAGGACGATGGAGCCATAGATTCCAAGAGGTATATCGTGGTTTGCCCGGCGGGTCTCCATCACGGCGTTCGTGATGAGCTGGAAGCCTTCAAAAGCAACAAAGACCAGCGCGCCAGCAACGACTGGCGAGGCGGGACCACGGTCGAAGACCGGCAGAAGATTGCTTGGCTGGACGAATTGGGCCGCCGCGACGACGAACAAGCCCAAGAGGATCACCTTGGTGCCAACGATGATGTCCTCGGCGCGCCCCGAGACATCCG
>JAADHA010000482.1 GCA_013152105.1 Oligoflexia bacterium
GCCCCAGCGCGACGCCCTCGCCGTCGTGCTGTGGCGACGTGATCGGGTGCTGCTGGCGCGCCGTCCACCAGCCGGTCTCTTCGGTGGGCTCTACGAGCTTCCCGGCGACTTCATCGGGCCGGACGAGCCGCTCGCCGTGGCGGTGCAGCGGGTCTGTCGAGATCGCCTGGGCTTGGCCCTGCACCTGCGGGAGCGCCTGGGCGAGGTCCGCCACACCCTCACCCATATGCGGCTGCGGCTGGTGGTGGTCAGCGTCGAGGCGGCGGGTCCGCTGGTGGTCGGAGACGCGCCTTCGCCCGCGCTGCACCCGTCCTGGTACACCGCGACAGCGTGGGTGGACCCGGCTCAGAGTGTGGACCTGGGCCTCTCGACCCTGGCCCGAAAGAGCCTGGTCCTGGCAGATGGCTCGCGAGAGTAGGGCGGGTTCTAGGCGGGGTCCTGGACCAAGGACCCGGCCAACTGTTCTGCCAGGCAGTCCCGACACGCCGCCAGGCAGTCGATGTCCCGTCCGTCCAGGATCACGATGACGGTCCACGGGCGGACATCGAAGCGCGGGTAGCTGCCGATGTGAACATTGGGCCAGCGCTGCTGGGCGGTGCGCAGGCCGGCGGCGATCTGGGACTCGGGCCGGGTCGTGACCAGGCGCAGGCTGTGGGCGGGTACGCCGCCAAAGCGGTGGGCCAC
Organism: Oligoflexia bacterium; assembly: GCA_013152105.1. GTDB lineage: Bacteria > Myxococcota_A > UBA796 > UBA796 > UBA2385 > UBA2385. Next base: position 685 of record JAADHA010000482.1, read on the forward strand.
GGCGTTGAACTTCAGGTGCAGCAGCTTGGGCACACCGGGGAAGATGACGACATTGCGCGCCACGACCTGGGGAAAGAAGACATCATCATTCGGCCACAGCACCGAGCCGACTGGGACCTCGGCCATGCGCAGCGCGTCGTTGTTGAGCTTGTCGCCCATCTTCTTTTTCAGCACGGAGACCAGCTCAGCGCGCCGCTCCAGGGGGACACCCAGGGCCTGGGCCACGCCGGCCATGGTGACATCGTCGTGGGTCGGGCCGACCCCACCGGTCGTGAAGACCCAGTCCCAAGCCGCCGAACAGGCGCTGACCTCGGCCGCGATCAGGTCGATATCGTCTGGGATGACGACGACTCGTCGCAGCTCGATACCCAGGGTTCGGCAGCGATCAATGAGCCAGGGCGAGTTCTGGTCCGCGAACTTCCCGGTCAGGATCTCGTCGCCGATGATGATGAGCGCGGCGGTCGGGGCGGGCGCAGTGGGCGTTGAAGTTGGTGAAGAGGCTGTCAATGGTGCAGCACGAGTGGGGCCGGTCATGCGCATCCTTAGCACCAAGCCCCGCTTGTTGGGGCTACAATCATGGTGCGGCGGAGCCCCTGCCGCGCCTCGTCGCGAGCCATGCCACTCCTCCACCCTACCCGCAACGCTTCGCAGGAACCTCTGTCGAGGGGTGCTGTCTTAGTGCCCTCTACGGTGAAATGGATGCACCTGGGCTACCCCCGACACGGCCTGCGGGTCACCGTTCGCCTTGGCGATGCGGTGGTCAGCCAGCGGGTTGTCTGGGCACCCCCGGTGGTCGAGTTCTTGGCTTTGTCCCTGATGATCGGACTCGTCACTTTCGCGCTCAGCCTGCTGGCATCCAGTGGCGTGACCGTGCTGGATCTCTGGACGCCCCTGGTCTCCCAGCTCGCGGTCATCCTGCTCGCGCCGACCGGGATGGTGCTGGCGATCACCGCCTTGGCCTGGCCGCGCTCGGTAGAGCTGGGCGGCACCGGTGCGGACGCGGTCCCGACGGCGGACGGCGAACCGCTGGGGCGCGTGCTCTGGACACCAGGTAAAGACCCGGTCTTCGTGGACCACGGCGCGGGTGATGTCGACCGTCTGATGCCGGTGGACTCGCGCTGGTCGTGGCGCTTTGGCGACATTGATGTCGACATCTCGGGCCAGCCCCGAGACCCGGCGCGTCGCCTGCCCACGGACCCCCTCGGCGACGTAGGGATGGTGGTCGTGGCCTTGGGGCTCTATGTCGGCCTGCTCCAGGCGCGCTTGTTCGTCGACGTGATGCCCGCGCAGGGAACGGCAGGAGACATGAACTACCGGGTTTCGCCGGAACTCATTGCCCGCCTGCTCCAGCGCGACCTCGACGGTGCCGACCAGGGCGCACCCCAGCGTGCTGACCGGCCGGACTATCGGCGCAGCTCGCGCGGGCCCTACCTGCCGGCGGGCGGTGACGGACCGCTCAACCGGGCGGGCGGGGGCGCAAACCAGGGTCCGATGGTGGTCCGCACCCCACCACCGGAAGATGAAACGCTACCCCAAGCCGACAAGCCACCGGCCGAGCTGACCGACGCGCTCGCCCTGGACCAGTCGGTGCCTGCCTTGGACCCGCTGGGCAATCTGCCGGGCGATGACGACGCCATCGCGGCGCTGGATGAATACGCGAAGGAGATGGCCCGGCCGTCTCGGGCCAGGGACGCGATCGAGCGCTTCATCGGGTGGGGCTTCCGAGATTGGTTCGACGCAGTGGACAAGCAAGAAAAGCTGGATCCCCGTGTCGAGCGGCAGCTTCAGCTTGCCCGCAGGCGGCTGCGTCTCGATCCTGACGACTATGGCGCCCTCGCGGTTGTGGGCGAGTATGCCTACCTCGCCGAGAACATCGAGCTGTCTCGGTCCAGCTACCAGCGCCTGATCGAGCTGTACCCGGATGACACCGCCGGGTACAACAACCTGGCCTTGACCTACAAGCGAGACGGCCTGTGGGATCAGGAAGAAGCCCTGTATCGCATGGCCCTGGCGCTCAATCCCCTCGATATCGTCGTGCTCAACAACCTGGCGGTGAACCTGGCCCACCAGGATCGCTACAATGAAGCCCTGGCGGTGATGGCTGCGCTCGAAGAACTCGATCCCGACGATCCGTACAGCGATCTGCATCGCGCCAAGGTGTTCGCGGCCATGGGCAAGCGAGAGCGTGTCTACAAGTACCTGCGGCGCGCACTGGACGGGGTCGATCAACTCGACTCCCTGCACCACATCGAATTCCGCCAGGACCTGCGGCTCGAACCGCTGTTCGCCAAATATCGTCGCGAACCGCGCTTCCGGCGACTGTTGCGACGCGCCTACGGACCAGATGCGGACGCCCTGTTGCGCGCGGGTCGGGGTGACAGCCATGGGTGACCTCTCGGTGAGCGTGCGGCTGTATGGCGAGGTCGTCGAAGACCAGGTGCTCAGGGTCGGTCGCATGGCGCGCATCGGCGAGGCGGACGACGCGGTCGTGTCCTTTCCTGGGGCCGACCTGGTGATCGTGCGGGCCGGTGACCGGCTGCTGGTTCGAGGCCGGGCGCTCGAAGAGGGCGATGCGCTGGAGTTGTCCCTGGGCGCGGTGGATGTCACGGTCGAGCACACCCTGCGGGGGACGACTCCCTCTGAATTTTTCGGCGCTTTCGACGCTCGCTTCCTGGCGGTCGTCGCGCTGGTCACGGCGATTGGGACGTGGATGGACGCGGCGGACGGCTGGCTGGACAACAACCCCCTGGGCTTGTCGATGGGGCAGGATCATGCGGTCTTGGACCAGCGTGCGGCGGCTCGGGGTCAGGAAGAGGCCAGCGTACAGCGCACCACACTCGGCTCCGCGGCCAGCGCTCCCCAGACCTCGCCCGCCGATGTCGATGATGACGCCGCCCAGGGTCCACGCCATTTGCCCGACGATGCGCGCAGCGGCACGGCGTGGAATGCCTGGTATCGGCGTGCGGTTCCCTCGGATGATCAGTCGGCGGACGCTTATGGGCGTCTGCGAAGCGACTCCCTGGATGCGGGCGCGCATCGCCTGGTGGCACAGGCCGCGTACGACAACGATGAGTTCGACGTGGCTGTCTGGCATTATCGCTGGTTGGTCAAGCACTATCCAGATGACCGTGACGCACAGCTTCGCCTGGCTCGGGCCGAACGGCGCCGTGGTCGTCTCTCCAAGGAGATCGCGCTGTATCGGGGGATCCTCGCCGAAGACCCGGAACAGCCAGAAGCCCTGGGGGGGCTCGCGGTCGCGCTCGCCCGCACCGGTCGTCTGGACGAGGCCAGTCCCCTGGTCGATGAGCTACAGGCGATCGCCCCGATGGCGCCCTTCACGGACATGACGGTGGGGCTGATCAGCGCGATGCAGGGGCACGATCGCCAAGCCTTGGATGCGCTGGATCGGGCTGTCGGGGCGCGTGCTCAGCTCACGCGCGAGATGCAGATCGAGCTGCGGCGTGATCTCGCCATCGACCCGGCCTTTGCGGACCTGCGCAAGGACAAGCGCATGCGTGCCATTCTGCACCGTCATATGGGCGCGGCGGCGCCGACCCCGGTGCGGTGATCAGCCGGTCTGGCTGGTCTGGCTGATAGGCTGGCGTCACACTCGTCCCTGGAGCTTCTGTGGCCGGCCTCGACCATGCGTCCACGACCGCAGTCTATGCAGGGTCCTTCGACCCGCCCACCTTCGGACATCTGCATGTGATCGAACGAGGCACGCGCCTGTTCGACGACATCGTCCTGGCGGTCGGGACGAACCCTGCCAAGCACTACCTGCTGGGAGTCGACGAGCGGATCGACGTGCTGTCTCGCGCGACGGCCCACCTCAGCGGGATCCGCGTGGTGCCCTTCGGGGGACTCCTGGTGGACTTCTGTCGCAGGGTCGGGGCGCGAGTGATCCTGCGGGGACTGCGCGCGTCGACCGACTTCGACTTCGAGTTCCAGATCGGCCTGGCGAACATGGACATGGCGCCCGAGATCGAGACCGTCTTTCTGCTGACCGACCCCAAGCACATCTTCATCTCGTCATCGCTGGTCAAGGAGATCGCCGCCAACGGCGGTGATGTGTCCCGGTATGTGCCCACCGTGGCGCTGACGGCGATGATGCGTGCGCTTGGGCCAGACTGCGTGGGCTAGCACTGCCGGGACTGGCTCAGCTCGCTGTGCGAAGCAGGGCGCCGATCCGCCGCGCGGCCAGCTCAGCCGCTTGACGATGGGTCTCGCTGAACCGCCCGCCACCAAAGGGATTGAGCAGCTCGACCGCGCCGATGACTTGGCCGCGAAGTCGCACGGGGCATGCCAGCAGCGTGCGGGTGCGGTAGCCGCTGGTGATGTCGATTGCGCCGAAGTGGTCTGCGTTTTGGGCGGGCTCTTGGACCAGCACTGAGCTTCCTGTGCGCATCACCACGCCGACGATGCCGCGTCCGACGGGCACGGTGACCCCCTTGAGGGGGCCCGCAGCGGGGCCGCGCACGGCTTCGAAGCGGACACATGCGGCGGCGCTGTCCAGGCGAAGGACACTGGCGCTCTCGGCGGGGACGTAGCGCAGGAGGATGTCGAGCGCGGCCAGGGAGCGGGCGTGTACTGAACCGCCGGTGGGCAGCTTGGCCAGGTCGGCGGCCAGACGCTGGAGGACGGCTTCGTCCGTTGGACCGAGACTGGACCCGACGCGGCTTGGGTGCCAGGAGGGCGCGTCGATGCCCTGGCTGACCCGTCCGTTCGACGATGACTCGCGCGAGGGTCGGTCGATGGGATGGTTGTCGCCTTCGACCTGTCGCAAGACGAATCGTGACCCGCTGTCCGGGTCGGACACATCAATGGTGCCGTGGTCCGAGAGCAAGCAGACGACCCGGTTGATGGTGTCACGCTCAAGGCCATAGCGTTCGATCGCGTTGCTCAGCGCGTGCATCCAGTCGTCGGTCTGGATGTAGAGGGTGGCGCCAAGATCGTGAGGTCCAGCGTCGTCCCGCGCCCCCTCCCAGCGGACTTCGAATGTGGCCACGGAACCTCCAGCGGCGACCCGGTTTTTGGGCCGGGCGGCCTGTGGCAACATGTGGATGCGGCATCGCAACTGTATCCTGTCGCCGAGACCAGTCGGCGCGAGCGGTTAGCTGAGTGAGCAGCCATGGAGCAGGCATGTGTGGAATTGTGGCAACCATCGGCCTTGGGCCGGCGATCCCTGTCTTGCTGGATGGCCTGCGGCGGCTCGAGTACCGCGGCTATGACTCCGCCGGACTGGCGGTGGTCGATGGTGGACAGCTCACCCTCCATCGGCAGGTGGGTCGGGTGCGCGAGCTGGCTCGGCAGGTCCCTGGCACGCTCCCCGGCCATGTGGGTATCGCCCACACACGCTGGGCCACCCATGGCAAGGTGACCCAGGCCAACGCGCACCCCCATGTCGACGCGGACCGGCGGATCGCCGTCGTCCACAACGGCATCATCGAGAATATGGGCGTGCTCAAGGCCCGCTTGCAGGCTTCCGGGGTGGTCTTTCGCTCCGAGACGGACTCCGAGATCCTCGTCCACTTGATCAGTCGGTACTATGCCGGCGAGGACGGCGTGCCGGCCGGCGACCCGCTGGCGGCGGTCCGAGCGGCGCTGCGGGTGGTGCGAGGCACCTGGGGGATCGCGGTCCTCTTCGCGGACGAACCGGACATGATCATCGCGGCGCGCAACGGATCGCCGCTGGTGGTGGGGCTGGGCGATGGGCAGACCTACCTGGCCAGCGACCCGCACGCGCTGATCGCCTACACCCGGCGTGTCGTCTTCCTGGAAGACGGCGATGTCGCCCGGATCGATGCCCGCGGGGTGCAGACCTTCCAGCTAGACGGTGGTCTGGTCGACAGCGTGATCGAGACCATGGACGAGGTCTGGGGCGACGAAGACAGCGGGGACTACCCGCACCTGATGCTCAAAGAGATCTACGAGCAACCCGAAGCGCTGGAGCGCTGCCTGTCCGGGCGGATCGTGCCCGCGGGCGGCACCGCCAAGCTGGGCGGGCTGGACATGGCCCCCAAAGACCTGGCCAAGCTCAGCCGGGTCGGTTTGCTGGGGTGCGGTACCGCGTTTCACGCCTGCCAGGTCGGTGTGCAGCTCATCGAACAGTTGGCTCGTGTTCCGGCCAAGGCCGAGATCGCCAGTGAGTTTCGCCACCGCAACCCGTTGGTCGATCCCGACGCCCTCTTCTTCGCCTTGAGCCAGTCGGGCGAGACGGCGGACACGCTGGGTGCCGTCCGCGAGATCCAGGTCAAGGGTGGCACGGTGATGGGGATCGTCAACGTCGTGGGTAGCTCGATCGCCCGGTCCTGCGGGCGTGGGGTCTACATCCACTCCGGTCCAGAGATGGCGGTGGCCTCGACCAAGGCCTTCAGCAATATGATCTCGGCCCTGGCTGTGTTCACGCTGATGTTGGCCCGTCAACGCACGCTTTCGGCCTACGACGGACGGCTCTATGTCGAGCAGCTTCTGGCCGTCCCGGACCTGGTTCGCCGCTACCTGGAGAATCCGGGACCCATCGACACCTTGGTGGAGTGGGTGAAGGATGCGGGCCTGGTGCTGTTCTTGGGCCGAGGGCTGTCGGCGCCGGTGGCGGCCGAGGGGGCACTCAAGCTGATGGAGGTCGCCTATGTGCCCTGCATCGCCTACCCCTCGGGCGAGATGAAGCATGGCCCCATCGCGCTGTTGGAAACCGGCTCACCGGTGATCGTGATCGCACCTCGTGACGAGCTGCGGGACAAGACCTTGTCGAACCTTCAAGAGTGCAAGGCGCGTGGCGCGCGCGTCGCGATCATCCACACCGAGGGTGACGACATCGCCCAGCACGCGGACCTGTCGATCGCGGTACCAGAGACCAGCCCCTTCTTCTCGCCCTTGCTCACCGTGTTGCCGCTCCAGTTGCTGGCCTACCGCACGGGCCTGGCCCTGGGCTGCGACATCGACCGGCCGCGCAACCTCGCGAAGTCCGTGACGGTAGAGTAGACACTAGAGCAAGCGGGGGACGACGCGGGCGCGCTCAGAATTCGGTGCCGTAGATGCGGTAGGTCTTGTAGATCGAGCCGCCCAGCTTCTCGATCGCGCCGCGCATACGGTGGTTGTCTTCGAGGACCCAGGAACACTCGGCGCCTTTCACGCCCATCTTCAGGCCGGCCTCCCACGTCTTCTGGTAGAGCAGGACGCCCAGCGGTCGGCGCTGGTGGGCGCGCGCGACGCCCAGGGTGAAGATGCGGAGCTGGTCGACCTTGCTCTTGCGCGTCAGGTAGTGGTACCAGCCAAAGGGAAAGATCCGCCCGTTCATCGGCTTTACGACCTGGTTGAAGTCGGGCAGGGTCAGCGAAAAGGCGACCGGCTCGACCGTGCCGTCCTTGGCGGTGTGCTCCACGACGAAGCACAGGCGGGGATCGATCATCGGCTTGAGGCCCTTGGCCACCTTCTCGAACTCGACATCTGTCAGCTTGACGAAGCCCCAGTTGTCCGACCACGCGTCGTTGTAGAGCACCCTGGCCAGCTCGACCTCGTCCTGGTAGTGCTTCATATCGATGGAGCGGACGCGGTACTGGGGGTAGCGCTGCGCCACGCGGGCAGCGATGCGTTCGATCTGCTCGGGCATGGGCCCGGCGGCCAGCCAGTAGGCGTAGAGGTCCTTGACCTTGGACAGACCGAGCTCTTCGTAGATCCGCGGGTAGTAGTCGCGGTTGTAGGTCATCAGCACCAGCGGGTCGCTGTCGAATGCGTCGACGAGCAGCCCGCACTCGTGGTTGGTGTTGAAGTTGAAGGGACCCTGGGCACGAACCATGCCTTGCTCGCGCAGCCAGTCGGTCGCGGTCTGCAACAGGCAGCGGGCGATCGCCACGTCGTCGATGAACTCGAAGAAGCCGAAGAAGCCGGTTTTGGGGTCTACGCTTTGGTAGCCGACGTCGACCTGGGCCGAGATGGTGCCCACGGGCTTGCCGTCGCGCCAGGCCATCCAGAGCTTCACCTGGGCCAAATCAAAATAGGGGTTCTTGGCCCGATCGAAGAATTCCTTCCGCTCGTAGATCAGGGGCGGGACCCAGTGTGCGTCTTTGCCGTAGATGGTCCACGGAAAGCGGATGAACTGGGAGATGTCCTGGCTCTCTACGGGTCGGATCTCAACACGCATCTGGCTTGGCTCCGTGAGTGTCGTTCGGTCAGTGTGGCTCGGTGGCGCGGCATACCCGCTCAGTTGGGGGTGAGGGGAGGGCGCAAGCGCCACAGGGGGCCGTCGTCCTGCCAGGCCCAGGTGCTGCCGTCGGCGCCCAGAACCGAGCCATCGATGGGAAGGCCCAGGGCGCGGACGAGCGGGTCCGGGTCCGGGCAGACCAGATCCTGGGGTGACAAGGTCTGGTCATGCAGCCGCAGCGTGCCGGCCGGGGTCGTGGCGCAGAGCAACCCGTCGATACTGCCGAGCAGAGCTTGGCCTGGTGGGGGCAAGGGGGCGCTGAGGAAGTGCCATGAGCCGGGTTGGCGGTCTCCCCAGGCCACGCCCCGCGACGTGCGGACCGCCGCGAGTTGGCCCGCCGCTGCGACGGCCAGGGCGGTGTCGTCCACGTCGATCATAAAGCAGCTTCGTGTCCGGCTGGCTGTGCCCACGCGGACCTCCGAGCCCTCAACCATCACCAGCCCACCGTCCCAACTCGCCGCGAGGTCGGCGCCCGCGGTCGCCGCGGGACCAGCGGCTTGCCCGGTGCGCAGGTCCCAGGCCATTCCGCCAGGTCCGTGGAGCAGACCCTTGATGAGCACACCCGGGCCGGGGAGCCAGTCCGCACCCCGGGATTGCTGCCAGCGGTGGCGCTCACCGATCGGATCGACCCACCAACCAAAGCCGGCCGGACGGCCATCCAGGCGCTGTTCCCGCACCACGCCACTGACCAGGTCGACCAAGGCCACGCCGTCGTCGGTCTCGACCAGGGCCTGTTCGCCGGTCGCTGAGAAGGCCACCTGGCCAGGGTCTTCGATGCCTGCCAGGTCGCGCTCCAGCGAGCACGGGGCGAGGCCCTGACCGGGGGCGTGCGTCCACGCGCGGTCGTGGCCGGCGACCAGGGCGGCGCCCCGCGGACCGATGGACAGCCAGTGCAGGGGCTGATTGGCCACGCCCACCACCCGTGGCCGGCCTTCCCTGGTCTGTTGGACCAGCGCCGGGCCCAACACCCAGCTTGCCCCCGCGCCGGATGACCACGGACGGGCATGCGCATATAGAGCCCCCAAGGGCAGGTGGGCGGCTGATCCGTCGCACGAACCCTCGGCCCAGGCCCGGGTTCCGCGCCAGGCCACCAGCAGCTCGGGTCCCAGCTTCAGGTCCGAGCAGGGGATGGTGCGGAGCAGGGCAAGCTCGGCGCCATCCCATCGCAGCAGATCGACACCGGCCTGCAAGGCGGCGCGTCGGGCGATCCACAGGGTCCGAGAATCCGGCACCGCGGCCCGCAATTCGGGGAGTACGAGCAGGGCACCATCCGCCGTGAGGATGCCACCCTCGATCTGCCGGTGAGGACCGATAAACGCCTCGGCTGGCCCCGGATGGAGCAGCTCGGCGGACACAGGCCCGGGGTTCGCCACGACCCTCAGCCGGGTCGGAACACGCGCCCGACTGCGCGTCAAGGATGCGATCCGATCGCGACCAGTTCGCCGCTGGAGAGCCCGACCAGGATCAGGTCCCAAGCCAACTCGGGTCCGCTGCTGATCGGTGCGCCGACTTGCAGGCTCCAGGCCTCTCCGCCGTCGTCGAGATCTACGCGGTGCAGGCGTCCGCCGCTGTCGCCGACCCACGCGCTGTGGCCCGCCACCAGCGGGGGCGTCGTCAGTGGGTCCGGGCCCAGCCGGGTGGCCCAGCGCTGGCTGCCGGTTGTGGGGTCGAGGCACAGCAGCGTTCCGTCGGACAGGGGCACCAGGAGTGACCCGGAGGGGAACGCCATGCTGGCGCTGGGCGGTGCGTCAAGGGTCACGCTCCAGACCTGTCGTCCGGTCTCGGGAAGCACCGCCATCACGCCCCCCGGCTGGCCCCGGAAGCTGTCCCAGGCCGCATAGACCAGCCCGTCTCCGACCAGCGGGGCACCAGCGCCAGGGCCGGCAATCGGCGCCCGCCACACCGTCCCTGTGGTGTCCATCGCGACCAGGACGCCACTCTGGGTCTGAAAATATGCCCGCTGCCCGTCGCTGGCTGGCTGGGCGGTGACGGTCAAGAGGGTGGCCATCTGGCCGGTGACGGTGTGCCGCACCACCCCGTCGCTGCTGGCCCAGACCAATCCGGAATCGAGGGGGACGGCGCCACCCCGGGCGCGCCCCGAGCCGGCCCAGGCCAGTGTGATTTCGCCTGTCGATGCGGAGACCGCGAGCAAGGCCCCGTCCGCGCTGCCGAACACGGGGCCGTCGGGCGACAGACTGACCGCGGTGGTCGCGGCGAGCGCCTTGGAGAGCTGAAGCCTGCCCCGGCCATCGACCAGGTTGAGCTTGCCCCCTGCCACCGCCCAGATCCCGGTCTTGCCGACCGTCAAGGGCGTCGTGATGGGGCCACCCAGGGTGAGGCGCCACCGGATCTCGGGTTGGCGGATGACGCCGCGCCCGTCGACCACACGCCGGCGATATTGCCAGGGGAATGTACTGGCGTCGCCGTCGGTGGTGCGCG
>JAADHA010000464.1 GCA_013152105.1 Oligoflexia bacterium
CGACCAGCGCGGCTTCGGCGCCCATCGCGTCCCAGGCCGCGTCGGCTGCTCCAGCTCCCACTTCGGCTGCCGCGACCCCCGCCGCCAGCAGGCGTGCGCCAGGGTGGGCCGCCGCCGCGGTCTGGGCTCCGGCCAGATCATCGGTTCGCAGGGCGTTGAGGATCGCGTCGGAGTCGACGCGCCAGGTCAGCCAATACAGCCAGCTCCGCTCGATGGTGATCGCCAAGGAGAACGCCAACACCGCGGTGATCGCGTACATGAAGCCGGCGCCCGGACCGGAGAAGGCGGAGATGATGGCGTCGATCACGGAAGGCTCCTGGCGAGGGCGGTGGCGCCGGGATGTTCGCAGGTCGGTGTTGCACAAACCGGCAGGGTCGTGCAAAGAAGGAGGTGGCTGCACACCACTGGTGGCGCGGCTCTCTTAGCCCGGAGCGGTGATGCAGCGTCTTGCGATGGTCTTCCTGGTGGCGTGCCGGACGGCTCCCGGGGCTTTTCAGAGCCCGGACGAGTGCCGCGCCCTCTCGGCCGGCGCGCAGCGCGACGAGTGCTGGGCAGCGGTGGCGCCGAAGCTGTTTTCTGATGATCCAGCGGCGGCCGAGGCCATCATCATGGAGCAGGTCGGCGACAGCAAGGTCCGCGACTTCATCTGGCTCACCGTGACCCGCGACGTAGACCCGGGTTCGTACCGCTGGTGCGAGAAGATCGAGGAGCGAACCCTTGGCGCGCGCTGTCGCACGCTGGTCAGCCGTCCACACCTTCACAGGGCCCTTCAGCAGCAGGGTGGCGTGGCGGAGCAGCCCAAGAAGGGAGCCCCGCCGCCTGGTGGTGCAGGTCCTCGTCGTGGGCCGCCGCCCGGTGAAGGGCCGCCGCCTGGTGAAGGGCCGCCGGGGGAAACACAACCGTAATGCTTGTAATGGCTGCCAGGGAGAGTCCTCCCCACACGGTCCTCACCGCATGGAGATGGAGGAGACGCTAAAACTTTGCCGTTAAGGTCCGGCGAGGAGGACTGATCCCTGAGCCTTTCTCTGGAGAATCCAGAGTGGGTTCACAACAGAACGTAGAGCAGCCACACCAGACCGGCAAGGTCTTTTTTTCGCGAAAGCTCTCAGGAAGCCTGGAGGCACCGATCTGAGCGGGTCGGATCGCCGTGATCTTCAGATGGCGCCGGACACGACCTGATCCATCCGATCACGAAGCTCGACCAGGGAAAAAGGCTTGTGGATGATGCCGGTCCGCACGTGGGGCGTGGTGCGTCCGAAGCTCTCGGACATGTGCCCGGTGATGATGAGAACGGCGTCCGTGGCGCTTTTTCGACCCAACTCCAGGATGACATCCCGTCCCGAGATGCCCGGCATCTGCCAGTCGACCAGGGCGATGTCGAAGTGGTGATCTGCCGCCCCGATCAGGTCCATCGCTTCGCGTCCACTGCCCACGGCATGCACGCTGTGGCCGAGGGCCTCGAGGTACTCGGCGACGACCTCGCGGATCTCCACTTCGTCATCGACGATCAGCACATTCCAGGAAGTCATGGCGCTCTTCTGTGACGACTTGGGCGCGTCGGCTCCGTGGCCGATGCGCGGGACTCGCAGCATAGTGTCCGGCGATGCTTGCGGCCAGGGCTCGACCCCGGCGGTGCCTAGAAGTAGGTGGAGATCTGGCTGTAAGCGGTGGTGGGAAGGAAACCCAACTCGCTGCGCAGGAGCATGCCCTCGGGCCGCTTTCCCAGGCCGAAGTAGGCGCCCACCGCCAGGCTCGCGTTGTTCCCCACGCTGGCCGACAGAGCGGGGATGAGCAGCGCGCTTGGGTCCTCGATGTTGGCGACGACCGCCAGGTTTGCCGACAGCGTGGGCAGGACTTCCTGAGCCCAGTTGAGCCCCAGATAGCTTCGCCCGGCGGCCCACAGTTCGCCCCGCAGGTACCGGTCGCCCGCGTACTGGGCCAGGTACCCTGCCGGGTCGGTGACGCCGTTGGTCTGGATGTAGGCTTCGCCAGACAGGGTCGCCTTGGCGCTGGGGCGCCAGTCGGCGCCGAGGACCGCGCGCAAGAAGATGTCTTCGGTCGGCGTTCGACCGTCGAGGTGGCCGGGCGGCAGGGTCAAAGCCGCGTCACCGTGGACGCCGACCGGACCCAGTGCTGTGACGACGCTGGCACCCAACACCTCGTCGTCGTGGATCTCTCCCAGGAAGAGGCCCAGGTCGGTGACCCCCACGGTCACCTGGCTCCAGGACGCGATGGCCAGGTCCTCGACCCCCAGATCGCAGCCCTCCGACCCATCGGCCACCGGTGTGCAGGAGTCCACCCAGGCCACCACCAGTCGCTGCTCGAAGGCGGTGCCGGCATAGGCGCTGACCCGCAGCGCGTCGACGCCTGGCTTGTACTCGGTGTCGATGGTGCCGGGAAAGAAGGGGCTGACCAGATCCAGCGGCGTGAAGAACAGCCCGCTGCCAAAGCTCACGGGCTGGCGGCCCAGGGCGAGGCTGACGGGCCCGATCTCACCTTGAAGCAGCAGCCGGTCCGTGCGTCCCTGGATCGTAGTGCTGGTCGCGCTGGTCGCGCTGGTCGTGGCTGCGTCCCCCGGCTGGGTCCAGGTCAGATCAATGAGCTCGGGAGCGGTCGCCGCGACGCCGCTGCCACCCAGGGTGGTGGTGGCGCCGACCACGGTGCTGATGTCGTGATGGAAGGTCAGCCGCCAGGACTTGCCGAGGTCGGCCCGCAGCTTCAGCCGGGCGTCGAAGATCCCCTGGCCCTGGGGGGTGTCGGGCCAGAGCCCGAGCTGGCTGAGCGCGGGGTTGTCGTAGGGGAGGGTGAGCAGGGTGAAGGTCTTGATGTCCCCGTTGAGGGCCAGGGCGGCAGGCTCGGCCATGGCCTGGCCGGAGCCCAGCAGTCCGGCGAGAAGCAAGGTCAACACGTCACTTCCGTTCGTCTCGCTGGACCTTCCCGTCCTCCATCCACACGACCCGGCGGGCCGCGTTCATCACCTTGGGATCGTGGGTGGCGAAGACGAAGGTGAGCCCCAGCTCTTCATTGAGTTTGGCCATGGTCGCGATCAGCTCGTGTCCGCTCTTGCTGTCCAGGTTGGCGGTCGGCTCGTCCGCCAGGACCAAGGCCGGCTTGCTGGCGATGGCGCGGGCGACCGCGACGCGCTGTTGCTGGCCCCCGGACAGCTCGCTGGGACGCCGGTTTTCCATGCCCGCCAGGCCCACCGCGGCCAGGGTCTCGACCGCCCGAGCGCGCCGCTCGGCGGCGGGAAGACCGCGCAACATCAGCACGAATTCGGCGTTCTCGACGGCAGACAGGACGGGGATCAGGTTGTAGCTCTGAAAGACGAAGCCGATCCGATGCAGGCGGAGGTCAGAGCGCTGGCCTCGATCCAGGCTGTTCAGGTCCTGGCCGTCGATGATCACGGTCCCGCTGGTCGGCTCGTCCAGGCCACCGATCATATTGAGCAGGGTGGTCTTTCCAGAGCCCGAGGGCCCCATCAGGGCGGTGAACTCGCCAGTGGCGATGTCCAGGTCCACGCCCCGCAGGGCCCGGACGGTGATGGTGCCCTGCTGGTAGTCGCGGGTGAGGTCCTTGACGGTGACGATGGGAGTGGCGTTCATGCGGGCACCTACTGGTGGCGGATGGCCTGTACCGGCGACAACCGGGTGACCTTCCAGGCGGGGTAGAGGCTGGCGACGACTGCGAAGAAGATGCCGATAAAGGGGTAGATCGCCAGACGCCCCCAGTCGATCTCCGGGTACAGGATCATGCTGAGGGGTACGCCGGCGGCTTCCATGGACTCGCCCATATCGCCCGAGAGGTCGATACCCATGGACATGAAGGGCCAGGTGATCAGGGTCCCCAGGATGATGCCGATGAGCGCAGAGATGGCGCCCATCATGAAGCCTTCGGTCAGGACCATGGCGGCCAGCTTGCGGGGCTTGAGGCCCAGCGCCATCATCACGCCGAACTCGCGCACGCGCTCCATGACGCTCATCAGCACGGTGTTGATCACGCCCATGGACACGATGATGCCCAGGACCAGCCAGATACCGTCCCCGTAGGCGCTGTCGAGCTTGACGAACTCGACGACGTCGGGGATCGCCTGTTGCCAGGGCAGGACCTCGAGCTTGGAATTGGGGGCCACGGCTTGGACCAGCGCGCGGACCTGCTTGGTGCGCGCCGCGGTCTGCTTGTCGTCGGGCAGATTGATGGCGATCTGGGTGGCGGGATCGTCGCCTTGGAACAGCTCCTGAGCGGCGGACAGGGGTGCGAGGGCGGTGAAGCCGTCGATCTCGGGGCTACCGGTGCGGAAGATCCCGCGCAGGCGAAAGAGCCGGCTCTCGACCTCGGTGCCGTCGGGTTGGCCCATGAAGACGACCTTGTCCCCCAGGCCGACATCGAGGCGGGTCGCCAGGTCCTGACCCAGCATGATCCCGCGGTCGTCGTCGTCCGCAAGCCACTTGCCCTTCACGATCTTGTCGTCGAGGTCGATGACCTTCCGCTCGCGCGAGGGTTCGATGGCCTTGACCACCGCGGCGGTGGATGCGACCGGGCTGATCAGCAGGCCGTCCATGTAGATGCGACGGGTCACGGTTGCGTTGGGAATGGCCGCCCTGATGGCATCGGCCATCGCGCCGCTGTCTAGTATCTTGAGCTTGCTGTCGGGCTTGTGTTGGTAGCCCTCGGCCTGCACCACGACGTGGCCGGCCATCATGCCGATCGCTGTCCGCAGCATGCTCTGGTGGCTGCCAAAGGCGACGTTGTTCGAAAACACCATCAGGGCCAGGCCCAGCGAGATGCCGGTCATGGTGATGGCCGTGCGGCGCTTGTTGCGCAGCAGGTTGCGGGTGGCGAGCTTGATGAAGATGAGCATGTGGTCTCCCTACTCGTCACGCATGGCGACGACCGGCCGGAGCCGGGCCGCGCGGAAGGCGGGCCAGAGCGCGGCGACGACAGCCACGCACAGCAGGGTCAGGACGGTCACGACGATGCGGTCGGCTCGCACCACCCCGAAGATCCGCGGGTCGAAGAGCACCCCGCCCGTGGACAGGCGGTCACCGCTGCTGGTGGTGAGGGCGAGGCCCCAGTTCACCAGCATCCAGTCCAGGACGCCGCCGAGGACCAGCCCGCCGAGGCAGGCCAGCCCGCTAAGTAGCAGGCTCTCCCACAGAACGAGCTGGACGATCTTGGCGGGGCGGGTGCCCAGCGCTTTCATCACGCCCAGCTCTTTGGTGCGCTCGAACACGCTCATCAGCATCGTGTTGAGGATGCCCAGGCCGGCGACCAGGAAGAGGATGACCAGTATGAGCCAGGCGCTGGCGTCCGAGGTGGCCAGCATGGATGCCGTCGCGGGGCTGACCACCCACCAGGGGCGCACGCTGAGGGGGTGTTTTTCGTCGGTTGGGAGGGCGGCCCGCACCGTCTTCACCAGGGCGGACACGATCGGGTCCCCGGCTCGAGAGTCCAGGCTGTCGGACAAGAGCGTGATCTCGTGGGCCTGGTCGGGCAGCACCAGCAGGGTCTGCAGGTCCTTCAGTCGAAGCCAGGCGCCGGTTCGGTCCAGGGTCACGGAACCTGAGGTCAGGACGCCGACGACCTGGTAGAGGGCGTTGCCCAGCGACCCGTCCGCGGCCTGGGTCACGGCCACGACCTGGTCACCGACCGCTACCTCCAGGGTCTCTGCCAGGCCCTCGCCCAGCACGATCT
Source organism: Oligoflexia bacterium (assembly GCA_013152105.1). GTDB lineage: Bacteria > Myxococcota_A > UBA796 > UBA796 > UBA2385 > UBA2385. Next base: position 5,692 of record JAADHA010000464.1, read on the forward strand.
GATCGGTCTGGTCGGGAGCCAGCCAGGCGCCGCTCACCATCCGGTCGCGCATCGGGACCAGCTCGAGTTCCTGTTCGGGCAGCACGCCGACGAGCTGGGCTCCGGCGGTCTGTTCCGCTCCACCCAGCAAGGCGAAGCCGTAGAGTCGGGCCGATGCCCCCCGCACGCCGGGCAGCGCGGCGACCGTCTTGAGCCTGGCGGCCGCGTCGGGCACCGTGTCGTACATGGTGCGCTGCGTGGCGAAGTCTGGGTGAGCGACCTGCAGTTGACCGGTGGTCTGGTTGATCATCACGTCGGCCATCTTGCGGTACATGCCGTCGACGTAGGCCAGCATGGCCATCACGAAGGCGACGGAGATCCCCATGGCCGCGGCGGTGATGAAGGTGCGCCGCCCGTGTCTCTGCAGGTTGCGCCAGGCCATTGCAAGCAGCATGGGCTCTCCTTTTTTCTGGAATCAGCGCAGGAAGCATCTGTTGGGACCAACTGTTGGGACCAACTGCTGGGACGCGAGCTGCTCAGCGCTTGAGTGCCTGGAGTGAGAAGATGTTGCTGGGGATCTCGGTGTCGAAGTCGATGTCCAGGTAGGTCAGGCGAGTGAATTCATCGGGTTTATCAGCCGGTAGCAGCGTCATCGTCATCGGGACCTGGCGGCCCTGAACGTCCTGGATGTCCGTGAAGAGCATCGTGCGGACCAGCGTCCCTTTCTCATCGAAGTACTCGATCTTCGTCGGCAGCTTGTCGATGTTGATCGCCAGCAGAACCTTGCCCCAGACCACCGGGGCGTCCGGCTTGGCCGTCAGCTCGATGAGCCACTGGCCGGTGCCGTCTGCGGCCGGCTTCTGGGTGATGACCCCGTCGAAGTCCTCGGACATACGGGACTCTTTCACCAGATCGTCGTTGGTGAAGTGGCTGCCCATCCAGCTTCCACCCATCATGCCCGCGGGCACCTTCATCGTGCGGTCGACCTTGGGCAGGTAGTTCCAGATGTTGTTCCCGACCATCAGGGTCGAGACGCCGGCGTCCTTGGCGGGCGCCGTGATGCGGATCAGGGTCTTGTCGGTGCCCTCGGCCCAGGTCTCCATCTTCATCGTCCGCTCGTAGTGGGCGGTCTTGACCTGCATTTCCAGGGTGGCGTGGCTGTGGTCGCCGCGCTGGACATCGTCAGCCGCGTCGAGCAGCTCGGTGATGCTGGGGTCACTGGCGGCGGTCTCTGCGGTGGTCTCTGCGGCCGAGGCAGAGGTAGCAGTCAGGAACAGGCCCAGCAGGGCCACATTGAGGAGCCTCATCGCTTCTCCCTTTGGGTGCGCCAGCGCTGAAGCAGGGCTGGCATCTCGTGTTCGACGAAGGCGAAGAGGTCGCGCATTTCACGCAAGCGCTCGGTCGCGCTGGAGGTCGCCTTGGCTCACCCGCGCCTCGCTGATACTCTTGTCGGAACATTCAGATATGTCTGTATGATGAGATAGTCAAGTACGTTGCGACACAAGCTCCTGGCGGGAAGTCCAGGCCGGAGTGATTAGCTTGTGCATGTGTGGAACCAGGAGACACCGTGGCCGACGCCGTCTGTGCTCGCTGTGGCCTGTCAGTAGACGGAGCGGTCGACTGCCCCTCCGGCTACCCGGCGGGCTGTGCCCTCAAGGCGGCGATGGCGCTGCCTGGATCTGCGGTGCCAGACCGAGCACTGCATGCCCAGCCTGTGACCGCCCGGCTGTCCGGGGCGTTGGCCGAGGGGGGTGTCCTGGTCGGCTTGGAGCTTGCTGGCTTGCTGGCCAGCCCCTTCTCGATGGGTGCCGCGGGCATGTTCACCAGCGCCGTGGCCATGATCTACACCGCCCTCCGAGACCTGCGTGGGGGGCGTTATCGCCTGCGCTCCCGCTCGCACGGTGCTCTGGTGGTGGATGTGGTGACAGGGCAGCCCGCTTCGGAGACCCAGGCGCTTCGGCGCAACCTGCCCCTGGTGGTGGCGTGGTCCCTGGCGGTCTTGCCCGATCCCTTTGGGCTGCTGGGGTGGATGGCGGTCGGTTTCCTGGTGGCGGTGGACGCGATGCTGGTCCTGGTGCGCCGAGATGGACGCCGACTGGGTGATCTGCTCGCCGGAACCCAGGTGGTTTCGGGACCGGACTGAGTGGTCGCCTGAATCAGGCGGCGGTCTGCTTCGTTCCTGTTTCGCCCTGGCGTCTCCTGCCCCACACCACGAAGCCCACGGCCCCCGCGACGCAGAGCCATCCGAAGATCCAGCCCCCTCGACTGTAGATCGTTGTGAAGCGGCGGATCCGCATGGGCACGACCTTGGCCACTTCTGTGAAGGGCTTCGTCTCGTACAGGATGTCACCCGAGGGTTCGACCACCCACGAGACCCCGGTGTAGGCGATGCGCAGCATGGGGCGGCCGAGCTGGATTGTCTGCACTGCCGTCAACATCGCGTGCTGGTGGGGGCTGGCGGTGTCCCCGAACCACCCGTCATTGGTGATGTTGACGAAGAAGTCGGCCGTGGTCTCTGGCGTGTCGCCACCGGCCAGCAGGCGCATGGTGGACTGGAGGATCGCCTCGTAGCAGATCGGCGTGGTGTAGCGCAGGGTCTGGCCCTTCTTGGTGTCCACCTCGAAGAAGAACGGAGCGGTGCCGGCCTGGAAGTCGCCCGGCCCCTCGATGATGTGCTTGAGGAAGGGAAAGGTGTCAGACAGCGGGATGTACTCGCCGAAGGGCAGGGGCACCATCTTGTCGTAGCGACCCTCGATCTCACCCGTCTTGTCGAACACGTAGAGGCTGTTGTGGGCGATGTACTCGGGTTCTTCGGGATGCTCGGGGCCGGCGGCCGGATTCTCCAGGATGGTTCCGCCGCCGATCAGCAGGTCGTAGTCGCCTTTTTGGGAGAAGTCCTGAAACACCCTGCCGATGGGCTTCTTCTTCAGGGCGTCGAGCAGCTTGGGGTTGTTTGCCGACAGGACCCCGATATCTTTCGGGAATTCAAGCATCGGCAGTACGCGGTCGCGGGCCAGGCGCCGGGTCAGGATCTTGAGGCTGCGCTTGCTGAGCAGATCGAAGGTGCGAGGTTCGGTGGGGTTGAAGGCGATGGCCCCCTCGGGCCAGATGACCAGATCGGGGTGCTGGTCGGCGATCTTGGCTGTGAGGCGCGACCACTCGAAGAATCCCTCCCATGGAGACTCGACCATGCGCTGCTCCATGGTCACGCTCTGCTGGAGGATGGCGACCCGAAGCTCGGGCGCGTCCTTCAGGGCGGCGTCCAGTTTCGCGTGCCGCCAGGTTCCAAAGGCCAGGTTTGCCACGATCAGCAGGGCCGTCAGCGCGGCGGCTTTCAGGGGGAGGGCGCGGCGCTGTGTGGCGGCGAAGAGGGTCTCAGCCAGGACGCTGTTGACCAGCATGATGAGAAAGCTGACCCCCATCACGCCGGTGACGCTGACCAACTGGAACATCGCCGGTACCCGGTACTGGCTGACCCCCTGGTAGTAGGGAAAGAGGACGGGAAATGCCTGTTCGCCGGCGACGACGACGACCGGCAGGGCCAACATCCACCAGCCACCCAGGCGCCTGCGCAGCCAGGGCATGAGCCCCATCAGACCGTAGGACAGCGAAAACACCGTCGTGGTCAGCAGGTGGATCGCGAAGGCGGCCAGCCAAGGCAGGCTGCTGAAGCGCTGCATGGTTTCGATCAGCCACCAGAAGATCAGCAGGTTCCCAAACCAGCCAGTCGCGTAGGCCAGCAGGATTCCGCGTCGCAGGCTGAGGCCACGCAGGCACCAGAACAGCGGCAGGAAGGCCACCCAGTGTAGCCAGTTCAGGTTCATCGGCGCCGAGATGAAGGGCAGGGCGAGCCCGGTCAGCAGCGCGGGAGCGAGGCGTAGCGCTGTCTTCATTCCGCGCGGTCCCAGCATGGTGCCCGCTTCTCGGCAAAGGCCATGGTGCCCTCGCGCGGTTCGCCTGAGGTCAGGGCCCGGACCCCGGCTTCAGTCTCTATCGCCAGGGCCGCAGGCAGATCCAGCTCACCGACCCTGCGCAGCGTGGCCAGCGCGGCGCCGACCGCGACCGGGCCACCCAGGGCGATGTCGGCCGCCAGGCCCCGGGCTTCATCCAGGGCGGTGCCAGGCTCGCAGAGCAGGTCGACCATGCCGAGCTTTTGCGCCTGCGGCGCGTCGAACATCCTGCCGGTGGTGATGGCCAGGGCGGCGCGGGCCGGTCCTACCCGGCGGGTCAGCATGGTGGTGCCGCCGACATCGGGGACCATGCCGATGCGGACCTCGGGCAGGCCGACCCGCGACTGGTGGCTTGCGATGATCATGTCGCAGTGCAGCGCCAGTTCGTAGCCGCCGCCGGCCGCGACCCCCTCGATGGCGGCGATGGTCGGGACCGGCAGATCGGCGAGCGCTCGGGTGATCGCCTTGAGGTCCAGGATGACGCTTCGGGCGGCGTCTTCGTCGCCGTCCATGATGGCCGGCAGGATGCGCTCAACCAGTGGATTGTCCGGCATCAGGTCCATGCCGGCACAGAAGTGGGGACCGCTGCCGGTGAGGATCAGGCTGCGGACATCGCCGTCCGGCGCGCAGCGGGCCGCGACCTGGGCGATGCGCTGGCCGAGCAGCTCCCACAGGGGCCCATGCAGGGCATTGCGGCGGCGCAAGCGCTGGATGGTCAAGACCGCCACCCCCCCGCTGATGTCGAGGAGGATCGTGGCCTCTGTGGCTGCCGTGGGAGGGCCGGTCATGGAGTCTCCGTGTGCCGTGGGAGCGCGACGGGCCGTCCTAACCCCGCGACCGCTCAACCGGCTGAGGGAGCCGCTGAGCCGTTCTTCAGTCCACAGGCCCTGGGGGCTGGACTAGCTTGCGAGGGTCCAGGAGGTCACCGTGCACAGTCCACCCAGCCGCTCTCCACACATCATCCGGCGCCACCCCTTCCTATTCGGTCTGGCCGCCTTCGTCGGCGTGTTCCTGGCAACCGGGTCGGCCCGGGGCGGCTGGTCGGGAGCCGCTTGGCGGGGGAGCCAGCCCAGGTCCGCCCAGGCCCTGTCCGAGCATGTCGACGCTGTGGTCCGCGACAGCCTGGCGTCCATGGAGGAGTCCGGTGGCGACGCGGGCCTGAGCCTGTCGGTGATGGGGACGGCCCCCGGAGGGGCTCTCTTTGAGGGCGAGTGGACGTTCGCGACCTTCATGATGGCCGCGATCGGACAGGCCCAGATCGGGCTGGCTCACCCGGATCTGGCCGAGGTGCAGGCGGCACGCGCCAGTGACGCCATCGACGGGATGTTGCGCCCCGAGATCTGGGCTTTCGACACCCGGGCATGGGGCGAGGAGGCGCTGTGGAGTCTCGACCAGGATCGCCACGATCACGCCGTGCTTGGCTATGCCGGCGTCGCGCTGAGCATGGAGCGCCTGCTGGACCCGAACAACCGGCACGTCACGACCGAAGACGCCGTGGCCGCCGCGCTGGCCCGGCGGCTGCGTGACCACCTGGTACTCCAACCCTACCCAGGCGAGAGCTCCCCGCCGGACATCGGTCTGGCGCTCGCCGCG
>JAADHA010000459.1 GCA_013152105.1 Oligoflexia bacterium
CCCTCGCGCTCGGTCAAGCCGTCACCGTCCGCGTCGTCCAGGCCCAGCTCCGAGAAGGTCAGATCGTCCAGTCCCCAGGTCAAGGTCGACGCGTCGGCGGTCAGGGTCAGGGTGTCGACGCCCAGGTCCCAGATCAGCCCGACGAAGACACCACCCGCCAGATCGGCACCGCTGGTCGTCACTTCAGCCACATACAGGTCGACGCCATCCAGTGAACCCGTGATGGTCACGGTGCCCTCGGCGTCGAGCAGCCACAGCGACGCCGCCGGCTGGGTCTCGGTGAAGTGAAGGACGACCGTGTCGCCGCTGGCCTGGCCCGCGTGCACATCCCGCGGGGCTGAACCGTCGACATCGTCCACGACGACCATATCGCCGTCCAGGTTGAGACCCAGATCAGCGTAGTCATCCGTCGGCGCGGTGCCGACGGTCAGCGTCTCGAAGTCGATCAGCTCGGGCAGGATTGCTGCGTCTAGATCCCAGGCCGAAGGGTCGGTGTAGACCGTGACATCGCCGCCATCCACGACGCCGTCACAGTTGTCGTCGATGCCATTGCCCAGGACTTCGATCTGATCCGGATTGACCGCGGCGTTGGTGTCATCGCAGTCGCCCTCGGCATTGGTCCATCCGTCTCCGTCTCGATCCGTCGACTCGGCCCAGGCCAGCTCGATGTCATCGAGCCCCCAGCCACCGACCCCCGGACCCACCAGCCGCACCCGGTCCACGCTGGACGAGAAGGTCAAGCCAACGAATGCACCACCCGGACGCCCGTCCGCGGCCATCGCCAGCGGCAAGCTGTCGAGGATCACCCCGGTGCTGTCATAGGTCGTCACCAGGAAGGAGCCCTGGGCGTCGAGCATCCAGAAGCCCGCTGCGTCCACCGGGCTGGAGAAGACCAGGTCGAGCTGATTGGCAGTGTCGGGGGTGAACTCGGCCCCAAGCGCGCCGCGAGCCAGGCTGCCAAAGACGCTGGTCTGGGCCTGCAGATTCCCGCCCGCCGAGAAGGTCAGGCCCTCGGCCAGGTACAGGTCCGAGACATCCGCGCCAGCCGTGCTGGTCTCGAAGTCGTAGAGGGCGGGCGTGTCCAAGCCCAACTCTTCTCCGAGGTCCCACGCCCAGTCATCCGGCAGATCCCGCACGACCACCAGGTCATCCACCCAGCCATCACAGTCATTGTCGACCAGATCGCCGGCCGTCTCGCCCGCGCCGGGGAAGACAGAAGCGTCGCTGTCGTCGCAGTCGATCCCACCGGCCTCTGTCGCGACGAAGCCGTCCGCATCGGCGTCCAGGAAGTCGGGCGTCAACTCCATCCCATAGGCCGCGCCCGCGCTGTCCGTCCCGGCGGCGTCGTCGTAAGGAGCCCCGACCCACAGCTCGGCCAGACCGTCCCCGTCATGGTCGACGGTCGAGTCGCTGACCGCCAGGGCCATGCCCAACTGCCCGCCCGTGGAGTCGCCCAACAGCCCGTAGTCGGCTTCACCCATGGTCGTCGGGCTGGCGGTCGGGTCGGTGAAGACCGCCACCGCACCCCCACCGGTCGCACCGGCGGTCATGTTCGGCGCGCCCACGATGACATCGACATAGTCGTCGCCGTCGATGTCCCCCAGGGCGACCGCCATGCCCGCGTTGGCGTTGCTGGCCCCGCCCGTGATCACGCGGTCAGCGTCGACCAGGGACACACCAGTGCCGGTTCCCAGAGACAGCGGGTTGATGAAGACGAACACCCCGCCTGCACCCGAGAGCGGGTCATCGAAGTAGGGCGCGCTGATCACCAGATCCGCCAACCCGTCCGCGTCGAGATCTCCTACCGCCAGCGCCGTGCCGGCGCGGTCGTTCTCGGCTTCGCCCTGGACCACCAGGCTGGCGTCCGCGAACAGCGTGCCGCTGGCCAGGCTGGAGCCGCCCGGCAGCACGTAGACCAGGCCAGAGTTGGCGAAACCACCATCGGCCTCGGGCGCGCCGACGACGATTTCAGCCGCGCCATCACCGTCCATATCGCCCACACCAACCGCGGTTCCCGCCGCGTCCTGGGTCTCGGAGCCATCCCAACGCAGTCCATCTTCCAGGGCAGCATCGGTGTCCAAGGCCGTCGCGCCCCCCATCCAGACGTACACCGCACCCGCGTCCTCAGCGACAGCGTCGTGCGAGGGCGCGCCCACCACCAGGTCCGGGTAGCCATCGCCATCGACATCCCCGGCCGCCAGCGCCCACCCCGCGTAGGCCTGGCTGGTATCAGGTCCCACCAACAGCGTGTCGCTGTCAGCCAGCGAGCGGTCGCCTCCAATCGAGCCACCCGCCATCAGGGCCACCGCCCCGACTCGCGTCAGCGTGGTCCCATTGGCATAGGGTGCGCCCAGAACCAGATCGCCAAGACCGTCCCCGTCGATATCGCTGACGACGATCGCAGCGCCCAGGTGACTGTCCGTGGTACCGGTGCCGGTCGTGCCCGGGTCTGTCACGACGACGTCGGCATCTGCCAGAGCACCCCCTCGACCCGCGCTGCTTCCACCCAGCAACACATAGGCGGTGGACTGATCGGGGTTGCCAACCACCACCTCGGCCATGCCGTCGCCATCGAGGTCGCCGCTGGCCAGGCTGCGCCCCGCGTATTGGAAGGCGTTCGCCCCCAGCCAGGCTTGGCTGAGGTCGCTGGTGTTGCGCACCCTGGCCATCGGACGGGCACCCTGCGGGCCAAACCACGCGGCGCTTCCGTCACTCAAGCCGCCCGTACAGGACCAGGCCAAGCCAGTGCTTGCGTTGCCCTGGGCGCCAATCGCCGCGCTGGCGCCACCGTCCACGCTGGCGTCCCCGAAGGTCACATCCACAAGCTGGACCACGGCCTCGGGCCGGTCCTCGAGCAGCCAGGCTTGGAAGGTGCCCATGCCCCCAACCAGGGCATGAGGAGATTGCCACTCGACCGCAAAGGCCCGGTAGGGGTAGCGGCCAGCGGTGGCCACCCGAACCGTTCCCGCACCCAGGTCGTCACCGAAAGGCGCGACGCCCGACCAGGCGCCACCATCGCCCGGACAACGCAGGTCACCGAGTCCGCCCGAGAAGAGCAGCCCACCATCGGCGATGACCGTGACTTGGGACATGGCCGCGCCATACCACTCGAAGTCAAAGGGCAGCGAGACCAGCTCGGTGCCCGAGTCCCCCAGGCTGAGGGTCGTGGCATCCAGGCGGTCGAAGTCCAGCGCCTGAGCCGGCGGACCAGGGGACTCCGTGCTGTCGGTAAAGACCAGGTCGCCCACGTCAGGGCCGCCAGACGCACCCAGCGCCGCCAGGGGCAGCAACAGCAGAGTCACGAGGGGGCGGGTACGACGCACCCTCGCACTCTACACGCACACTCGATTCAGTGCGAGAGTAAAGACCCTGCCCCGCGCCAAGAGAACGAGACCGCCGAGGGCGTGCGCACGATGACCGTTCCCCGGATGGCCGCCAGAGAGACACCCCGGCCTGGGTCACCGTCGACGCTCAGCCGAAGCCCCGCCGCCCGCGCGGGAACACTGGCCAGCAGCAGGCACAGGGCGGCGAACAGCGTGAGCAGCAGCGCACGAGGCGACAAGGCACTCAGACCCACGCGGGGGTAGCGCAGGCTTCCGCCGCGGTCACCGGCCGGTGGCCAGCCACCTCGCAGCGGGGCAGCGGCGGGAAGGGCGGCGGACGACGGGATGGTGGTCGGCACGAGGGCCTCCGGGGTGCAAGGTCCGGTCGGGTGTCCTGAGATCCGCGGTCCGGATGCTCATCACCCACCCTGTCGACGCCCAGACCCTCTGAGTCATTCAGGGCGCCGCCCCCGTGACACTCTGGCGCCGACTCGATCACCCTCTTGCCAGCAGGCTCCCAAGGGGTGAGAGGCCGTGTCCGCGCCCAACCTGCGCCCTGACCCGGTCCCCTGATGCAGCCCTCTCCTCCTCCCAAGAACGCCCCCGCGGGCGTCCCCGCGACCGCTCCACCCGGAGCACCGCCTCCTCGCATGGGACGGGCCGCCATGCTGGCTGGGGCGGCCAGCGTCTTCGGGCGCATGAGCGGCCTGATTCGGGACATCATCTTCACCGCGACCTTCGGGGCCGGCGCGACCGCGGACGCGTTCAACGCGGCCTTTCGCGTGCCCAATATGTTTCGCGAGCTGCTGGCTGAGGGTACGCTGGCCAACGTCTTTGTCCCCGTCTTTGCCGAGACAGGCGAACGCGAGGGCTGGGAGCGGGCTTGGTCCCTGGCCAACGCCATGCTGGGCGTGCTGCTGCTCATCCTGGGCGTCGTCACGACGCTCTTCCTGGTCTTTGCCCATAGTTTCGTCTGGCTTGTGGCCGCGGGCTTTGCCAGTGAGCCCGGCAAGATGGAGCTGGCGACCTGGCTGACTCGTTGGCTGGCCCCCTTCCTGGCGGGCCTGTCGCTGGCCAGCCTGTTTGGCGGCATGCTCAACGTGCGGGGGCGCTTCTTTCTGCCCGCGCTCGCACCGGCTTTTCTCAACATCTTCATCATCGCGGCCTGCCTGCTGGGTCCACAGTGGCAGGCGGCGACCGGCACCGCGCCCATCACCGCGGTCGCCTTGGCCGCGACCGTATCGGGGATCGCCACCGCCGGCGTGCAGTACCCCGTGCTCCGTCGGTTGGGCTTCCGCTTCCGCCCTCGGCTGAGCGGCGACCCCAAGCTGCGGCGCGTCGCTCGGTTCGTCGGCGCCGCCCTGGTCAGTGTCGTGGTGGTGCAATTCAACGTGCTGGTCGAGACCCAGATCGCCAGCCACCTGGGCGATGGACCGGTCACCTACCTCGGCCTGGGCTTCCGGCTGGTGCAGATCCCCCAGAGCATCTTCTCAGGCAGCGTGGCGGTGGCGGCCCTCGCCGGGATGAGCGTGCTCATGGCCAGAGGAGACCGGGCCGGCGCCCGGGCCAGCCTGTCGCGAGCGATGGAGATCAACGCGCTGCTGGTAATCCCCTCGGCCGTCGGCCTCTTTATCCTGGCCGAACCCCTCATCCAAGCCTTCTTTCAGCACGGTGAGTTCACCGCCGCCGACACCGCGGGTACCGCCCTGGTCCTGCGCATGTACGCCGTCGCGACGGTCGGGATCTGCTCCTACCGCGTGCTCCTGCCCGCCTTCTTCGCCGTGCAGGACCCATACACGCCGATGAAGCTCTCCATCGTCGCCATGCTGCTCAAGCTCCCCGTCGCCCTGGGCCTGGTCTATACGCTGAACCTCGGCATCGCCGGCCTCCCCCTGTCCCACGCCTGCACGGTCAGCGCCGAGGTCGCTGGCCTGGCTTGGTTGATGAGCCGCAAGATCGGGGGCTGGGAGACTGGCTTCTGGGGCCAGCACCTGCGCATCATCGCCGCCGCCGCCGTCATGGGCGTCGTGCTCACCCTGCTGCTGCCCTTTGCCCACGGCCCCATGCTGCTCATCGTGGTCGGCATTGGAGCGGGCGTCTACGGCCTGCTGGCCGTGGCCCTGGGCGTGCGCGAGACCCGATCCGTCATCGTGCAGGTCCTCATCAAGCTGCGCCTGTACCGCGGCCCGCCGCCACCTCGACGATGAGTGGTGCGACCAGATCGATGCCACGGCATCGGCCGACGGGACCGACCTGATATGCCGGTCACGGTACGCACAACTCGCTCCCAGGCTCCGCCGTGGTCCCCTCTCCCATCACCAGGCCCCTGGACGGTGCCGAACTCCAGCGCCTCGCTGAAGCGCTGACCCGGCCGTTACCCGAGATTCCGGCCCGCTACTTCTACGATGACAGGGGCGCGGCGCTCTTTGACGCCATCACACAACAACCCGAGTACTACCAGACCCGCACCGAGATCGAGATCCTGCGGACCAGTGCCGATGAGATCATCGCCGCCAGCGGCGCGTCCGAATTGGTCGAGCTGGGATCCGGCGCGGGCATCAAGATTGTGCTCCTGCTCAACGCCCAGCAACGGGCCGGAAAGCTGCGTCGCTGCGTCATGTTCGACATCAACCAGGGCTGGCTGGACGCATCGGCCGCCAAGCTGAAGGCACGCTATCCCGACCTCGAACTCGGCCTGGTGCATGGGGACTTCACCCATGAGCTGCGCCAGCTCGGCCGGGCTCCAGGGCGCCTGGTGCTGCTGCTGGCCGGCACCTTTGGCAACCTCCACCCAAAGGACGGTCCCGCCTTGCTGCGCCAGATCCGCCACTGCCTGCACGACGACGGCGCCTTGCTGCTGGGGGTCGATCTGGAGAAGGACCCGGCGGTGCTGGAGGCCGCCTACAATGACCGTGCCGGCGTCACGGCCCGCTTCAACCGAAACATCCTGGCCGCCCTGAACCACCGCTTCGACGGCAGCTTCAAGCCCCAGGACTTCGACCACCTCGCCTTCTACGATCAGGACCAGGCTTGGATCGAGATGCGGCTCCAGGCGCGAGTCCAGACCCACGCCGAGGTGCCACAAATCGGCTTCAGCCGTGACTTCGCCCCCGGTGAGCAGATCCGCACCGAGCTATCCTGCAAGTACAGCCGTCCGCGAATCGCGGCCATGGCTGCACTCGCGGGACTGGAGCTGACCCAGTGGTACACCGACAAAGACCAACTCTTCGGGCTCGCCCTGTTGACCCCACAGCCCCAGGGCTGAACCCCCAAGCGGCCCTCTTCATGGCGCTAAACCTGGCGCTAAACCTGGCGCTGGCAGGCTGCGCCTCTACCTCAGCCCAGCCGCTCCTGCCCCAGCCCGCAGGCCATACGACCGCCCCAAGTACCCAAGCCGCGTCAGTCTCCGCGACATCCGTCCAGCGCAACACCGATGGATTCCACGCCTACCAGTCCGGCGACCTGAGCGAAGCCGCCCGGCTCTTTCGCGAGTCCATCGCCCTGGACGACAAGAACGCCCTGGCGCACTACAATCTGGCCTGCACCCTGGCGCTGCTGCGCCGCCAGCGGCCACCGTGCGAGACCGGCGCCACCCAGGCCGAGATCCTGGCTCACCTGACCCGCGCAGTAGACCTGGACGAGGGTCGGCGGACCCGAATGCGCGCCGACAGCGACCTGGACGATCTGCACGCCTTGCTGGGCTATCGCCTGCTCGATCAAGGTCTCCCCGCGTCAGACGCTGACCTGCGGACCCTGCTGTCCGGCGTGACCCTGTGGGCTCCCGCGAGCGGCATCTACGGTTCGACCGGCAGCCTGGTCCTCCGCGCCGACGGCGGCGCCACGGTCACGCGACGAGTCCTGCAAGACGACGCGCTCGTCGACCAGGCCCAGCCCGACGGCCGCTGGTCGGTCCGCGATGGCGCGATCCGGCTGGACCTCGCCGAGGGCATGCAGCAGCTTCACCTGGACCCCTCGGGCGCGTTGATGGACGGCGACACCGCGGTGTGGCTGGGCACCTTGTCCGAGTGCAGCGCCTGACCTGAGCCGCGCCTGGCCCGGCCCCACACGCCCCACGCCACCGAAATAGAGGGGGCGCCTGGCGAGGTGTACATGATCGCGCGACTGCGCGCCCTGTCCAAGCTGATCGACCGCGTCAACGGCGGCCTGGGGCGGGCTGTGTCCTGGCTCTCCCTGGTGATGGTGTTCGTCGGGGCGGGCAACGCCCTGTTGCGCTACTGCGGCCGCTTCGTCGGCCACAACCTCAGCAGCAACGCCGCCCTCGAAGCCCAGTGGTACCTGTTCAGCGCCATGTTCCTGCTGGCCGCCGCCTGGACACTTCAGCAAGATCGCCACGTGCGCGTCGACGTGCTCTACGGCCGCCTCTCGCCACGCGGCAGGGCGTGGATCGATGTGCTGGGCACCTGCCTGTTCTTGCTGCCCTTCTGCATCTTCGCGGTCTGGGTCAGCTTCCCCAGTGTGGCCGAGTCCTGGCGCCTGCTGGAGCAGTCCCCCGATCCCGGTGGCCTGCCGCGCTACCCGGTCAAGACCCTGCTGCTGGTCGCCCTGTGGACCCTCATCGCCCAGGGCATCAGCCAGCTCATCAAGCACGGGCTGGTCGCGCTGGCGCTGGTTGGGGATGAGCCGTGACGGACACGCTGCTCGGCCCGCTGATGTTCGTCCTGGCCTTGGCGCTCATCTTCACCGGCTACCCCGTCGCCTTCAGCCTGGGCGGCACCGCCCTGGTCTTCGCGACCATCGGCGTCTCGCAGGGCTACTTCGACTGGACCCTGATGCTGGCCCTGCCCGAGCGAATCTACGGCATCATGGGCAACAGCGTGCTCTTGGCCGTGCCCTTCTTCATCTTCATGGGGACGATACTGGAAAAGAGCAAGCTGGCCGAGGACCTGCTGTCCACGATCGGCGTGCTCTTCGGCAGCCTGCGCGGTGGCCTGGGTCTGGCCGTGGTCTTCGTCGGGGCCCTGCTGGCAGCCGCCACCGGAGTGGTCGGCGCCAGCGTCGTGGCCATGGGCATGATCAGCTTGCCGATCATGCTGCGCTACGGCTACAGCCAGGAACTCTCGACCGGTGTCATCGCCGCCAGCGGCACCCTGGGGCAGATCATCCCGCCCAGCGTGGTGTTGGTCGTGCTCGCCGATCAGCTCGGCGTCAGCGTCGGTGATCTCTTCGTCGGCAGCCTGACTCCCGGCCTGATGCTGGCGGGTCTCTACGCACTCTACGTGGTCGCCGTCGCCACCTTCAATCCCACGGCCGCGCCCGCCTTGCCCGCCAGCGAACGGACCCAGCACGGGGTTGAGCTGTTGCTGCGGGTGATGAAGGCCATGGTGCCTCCCCTCGTCCTCATCCTGCTGGTGTTGGGCAGCATCTTCGCGGGAATCGCCACCCCCACGGAGGCCGGCGCCCTGGGCTCGGTCGGCGCCATCGGCCTGGCCGCCGCAAACCGGCGTCTGTCTGTTGCCGCCCTGCGGGCCACCGCCCAGGAGACCACCCGCCTGACCTCCATGGTCGTGTTCCTGCTCATCGGCAGCACGGCTTTCTCGTTGGTCTTCCGCGGGCTCTACGGCGATGTCTGGATCGAGCATCTGCTGACCAACCTGCCCGGCGGCCGGATCGGCCTGCTGGTGGTCGCCAACCTGGCCATCTTCGTGCTGGGCTTCTTCATCGACTTCTTCGAGATCGCCTTCATCATCCTGCCCTTGGTCGTCCCCGCCGCGACCGCACTGGGCATCGACCTGGTCTGGTTCGGCGTCATGGTCGGCATGAACCTGCAGACCAGCTTCTTGACCCCACCCTTTGGCTTCAGCCTGTTCTACCTGCGTGGCGTGGCACCCAAAGAAGTCAAGACCACAGCGATCTACAAAGGCGCCATCCCCTTCATCGGGATCCAGATCCTCGGCCTGGTGCTGATCGTGCTGTTCCCGCAGATCGTGACCTGGATGCTGGTGCGCTGAACACGCTGAACACGCTGGCGCGAATGCTCAGCCCGGGCGGCCGTAGGCGAAGCGGTGGTAGGCCAGCTCCGCCTGACCCCACCAGGCAGCCTGGGCGCGACGGGACTTCTCCCAGGCGTCGTAGATCTTCTTGTAGCCAGCATCCTGGGCCGCGTGGTCGGCGTAGAGCTGAAACGCGACGTCTCGCGCCCTGGTCATGATCTCGTCACTGAAGGATCGGGTCTGCACGCCCGCAGCCAGCAGGCGCTGAAAGGCGCCGGGATTCTTCTGGTCATAGCGGGACTGCATCGCGACGCCGGCCTGGTGGCTGGCGGTCACGAAGATCTCTTTGTACTCGGCCGGCAGTGACGCCCAGGCATTGTCCCCGACGTAGAAGGACAGGTTGGGCCCGGGCTCCCACCAGCCTGGCGAGTAGTAGAGCGTGGCCGCCTTTTGAAAGCCCAGCTTCTCGTCATCGTAGGGGCCGACCCACTCGGTCGCGTCGATGGCGCCAGTCTCCAGGGCCGGAAAGATGTCGCCACCCGCGATGTTCTGGACCGAGACGCCCAGCTCGGCCATGACCTGGCCTCCCATGCCGGGGATCCGCATCCTGAGGCCCTTGAG
The DNA here is from genome assembly GCA_013152105.1 of Oligoflexia bacterium. Taxonomy (GTDB): domain Bacteria; phylum Myxococcota_A; class UBA796; order UBA796; family UBA2385; genus UBA2385. Next base: position 9,896 of record JAADHA010000459.1, read on the forward strand.
GCTGTCGAGGGTGGGGACCTCGCGCTTGAACCAGCCGCCCATCTGCACACCGGTGTTGCCCGCCGGCAGGCAGCGCACGCCAAAGTCGGCGTAGAGCTGGTTGACCAGATCCAGGCCGCCGCCCTCCAGCAGCCAGGCGGCCTTCTGCCGAGCGGTCATGCCGAAGGGCACGCAGGTGTCAAAGGCCAAGGCGGGGTTCTTGCCGATATAGTAGTAGCCAGCGCTCTGACCGACGTGCACCGTGCCCTGTTGCACCGCGTCGAGCACCTGCAAGGCAGGCACAAGCTCGCCGGCCGGGTAGACGCGGATCTTGAACCGACCGCCAGACATCGCTTCGACCCGCTGGGACAGCACCTGGGCCGCACCGAAGATCGTGTCGAGGCTGCGCGGAAAGCTGCTGGCCAAGCGCCACTGGATCGTCTTGCCGGTCTGGACCGCCGGGCCACTTCCCTGGGTCGCGGCGTCGGCCGCAGGCTGGCTAGGCTGGGGGCCCTGACAGCCCGCGAGGCCCAGGGCAGCCCCACCCAGCAGGCTGGACCTGAGAAAATCACGGCGATCGACGCTGCCAGCTTGGTCAGGCATGGGGTCTCCAGTGGGACGGCCGCCACTCTACCAAGGACCAACGCCCAGCCGGGGGCGCAGCGGCTGCACGGCCCATTCGTCAATGCAGCGCGCCAGCCCCCGAGACCACCCGCTGCGGAGTCGCCTGACAAAACCATGTCGGAGGTCGTCAACAGGGCGAGGCTGGCCACGCATCCTGACCTGCCCGACCACCAGAAGTCGCTGAGCTTCCGCACGGGAGAGGGAGGCAGACCGAGCTCGAACATGGACTTGCGTGGGCGCGCAGCTATCGGTCAGCGGCCACTTCGGGAGGCTGGGGATGCCGCGGTATTCTGTCAGTAGAGCTGGCCCCGGGGCCAGTTGAGACCCGGGGGCTGGGCTCCCTGCGGGGTCAGAACCTGCCTTCGCCCACGCCAAGCGGCCCGGGCTCCCAGTCGCAGGGCGTGGGGACCGGGCGTGGGCCACGCGGCGCACCGCTTCGTCGGGAAAGAGCGTGAGGCGCCCGCGCGCGGGGCAGGCCATGTGCCAAAAGGGCATCGGGGTTCCAGAGCGCGGCCATAAGAGGCGGCGTTAGACCACACGGGGCGCTTTATGGCCGAGGCGCGGACACTAACGCCGCTGTTATGCCGAACGGAACCAGTAATAGCCACCCATCGGTCGTAAGTTCAGTCGTTTACCCTAACAAGCCGCGTTGTGACCGCTCCCGCGCCGCCACCGCCCACGCACAGCCGCCGCCCACACGCCGCCGACGCCCGC
>JAADHA010000475.1 GCA_013152105.1 Oligoflexia bacterium
CACAGAGGGGCACAGAGGGGCACAGAGGAGCATCGGGGCTGCTTCGACGTGCCCGACCTCTACATGTCTTCCACCTCCCAGGCTTGATCTGGCGCACCCAGACCTCCTGACAGTGCGCCTCACGGAACAGTAGCCATCCCAAGCACGGACCTGGGCCGCGTGACGCAGTGCCCCAAAGCGCCCCGCGATAAGGCATCACCTCCCCTCACCGCTCCTCGCCATGCGCCGCTCCTCGCCCACTCCCCGCAAGCCCCGTGTCCCACCTCAACCAACCCAACACACCAGCCCAGGACACAGCCCGCCCCGACCCTCTCCCGGGGGCTCGCAACTACGTCCTGGTCATCCTGGACTCGCTGCGCTTCGACTCGCTGATGGCCGCGAGGCCCACGGTGCTGCCACGCCTGGGGCCGATCCAGCGCCGCTTCAGCTACGCGACCTGGACCGCGCCAGCCCACTACAACCTGCTGATGGGTCTGCTGCCGCACCCGGCACCCAAGCAGGTCTTCGCCAGCACCTGGTACACCAAGGACTTCGCGCTCCTCGGCGAACGCCTGAATGTCCCCGGGCTCAACTTCAGCGGAATGCTGCCCGGCCTGTGGCTGCCCGATCACTTGCGCAATCGCCTGGGCTACCGCACCGGGGCCCTGGTGAGCATGCCCGTGCTCAACCCGCACACGCCGCTCAACCATGCCTTCGACATCTATCGGATGGCGCCGACCCACAACGATCTCGCCGCGATGATCGACCAGATGGACTTCCTCGATGACCGCCCCAGCTTCTGGCTGCTCAACACCGGCGAGACCCACTACCCCTACGCCCAACCCGACGAGCCCGAGCAGGACTGGCCGACGATCCACGGAGTCCACGGGGTCTTTGCTCGGGTCGCCGCAGGTCAGCCCTTGAACCAGGCCGACGCGCCGCGTTTCTTCGACCAGGGCCGGCTGGACGCCCTGCGCAACCGGCAGATCGCGGCGGCTGCCTATCTCGACGGGGTGATCGGCCGGCTGCTGGACGTGGTGCCCCACAACACCTGGGTCACGGTGACCAGCGACCACGGCGAGCTGTTCGGCGAAGGCGGCTGGTTCGGCCACGGCCCGATCCCGCACAAAAAGGTGCTGGAGGTGCCCCTGGTCGAGGGGCTGGCGCGCTGACCGCCATGAAGGGTACGGCCGAGGATCAGGCGCCGCGCTCTGTGTCGGTGATGGTCGCCATGACGATGCCGTCGGCGACCCGCACGCCGTCGACCTCGGCGATGCCGGAGAGCTTCCACACGGACTGCCGCTCGAAGATCTTCTCAACGGTCAGCACCAGGCGATCACCCGGCCGCACAGGGTGCCGAAAGCGCACCTTGTCCAGGCCCAGCAACAACACGGACTTGCCCCGCGCTTCGGGGTGTTCGGTCAAGGCGACGACACACGAGAGCTGAGCAAATGCTTCGGTGATCAGCACGCCGGGCATGATCGGCTGGCCAGGAAAGTGCCCCTGAAAGTGCGGTTCGTTGACGGTGATGCACTTGATGCCCACGGCCCGTTTTCCGGGGTCCACTTCGAGCACCCGGTCGATCATCAGGAAGGGGAAGCGGTGGGGAAGCATGTCCAGGATGGCCTGGATGTCCAGCGCCGGTTCGGTAGCGGGTTCGGTAGCGGGCTCAACAGGCGACACAGCGGGCTCCAATGACACAGGAGGAACGGGCGGCGAGGCCGCGCGGGTGAGCCCTCGCACCTGGCGACGAAGCTGGGGCAGGTCACCGAAGACAGCAGCCGACCGCAACCAGCGGCGATGGTCGATCGCCGGAATCCCCGACACCCGAGCCCCGGCGGGCTGGCTGTCGTGGACCACGCTGGCCACGCCCACCTGGCTGCCCGGTCCGATCTCGATGTGGCCCAACAACGCGGCCTTGGCCGCCATGACGCAGCGATCCCCCAGGCGCGAGCTGCCCGCGACGCCGGCGTATGCCACCATCAGGCTGTGCTGCCCGATGTGGGCGGCGTGGCCCACCTGGCAGAGGTTGTCCAGCTTGGCGCCACGGTGGACGACGGTGTCCCCCATGGCAGCCCGGTCGACGCAGGAATTCGAACCAATCTCGACGTCGTCTTCGATGATGGCACGGCCAACCTGTGGGATCTTGAGGTTGCCGTCCGCCGTAGGGGCGAAGCCGAAGCCTTCACCGCCCACGACCGCCCCGGGGTTGAGCCAGACGCGGTCGCCGACGATGCAGTCCTCACAGACGACGCTGTGCGGCATCAGGCGACAGTCCCGCCCGACCACCGCACCCGCCGAGACCACGGCCCCGGACTGGACAAGCGAGCCCGCGCCGACGAAAGCACCCGCCCCGATCCATGCGAATGCCTCGATCCTGGCCCCATCTACGTGGGCGCTCGGATCCACATGAGCTTGGGGATCAACGTCGGCCACTACGGCTGGGCGCGGATGGAAGAGCGCGAGGGCCCTGGCAAATGCGGCGTAGGGGTCGGCCACGCGGATCACCGTGCGACCCTGGGCATCGGCACCGGGACCGATCAGCACACAGCCAGCCGCCGTGGTGAGAAGCAGGCGGGTGTAGCGCCGGTTGCTCAGGAAGGAGAGGTGCTGGGGCCCCGCCTGTTCAAGGCCAAGCACGTCAACCAACCGCACGGCACCGTCCCCATCGACTCGGCCACCGAGGTGGTCGGCCAGCGCAGCGGCGGTGAAAGGCCCGGCGGGCTCAGCCGCCATTCTGAGCGTCGTAGCGCTTGACCAATTCCGCCGTCACGTCGATGGAGTCCTGGGACCACACGACGCCGCCCTCGGTCTTCTCGAGCACGACGGTGTAGCCACGTTCCTTGCCGATGGCCTGGACGATCACCTGCATCTTGGAGATCAGGCCGTCCATGGTCTTCGAGTACTCTTCCTGCATGTCCTGCTGGGACTGCGCGTAGGTCTGCTGATACTGGTTCTGGAGCTGCATGATCTGCTGCTCTTTTTCGGCGCGGGCCGCATCGGAGAGCACCATGGCCTGCTTCTGGTAGTCATCCTGCAAGGTCTTGAGTTGCTGCTCCATCGCGTCGATGCTCTTCTTCTTTTCGGCGAAGATGCCTTCGAGCCGGCCCTTGGCGGTGGCGCCATCCTTGACCTGGTTGATGGCCTCTTGGAAGTCGACGATCGCCACGGTGACTTCAGCATGGGCCGGGGCAGACAGAGAGGGAAGGGCGAGCGGCGTGGCCGACAAGGCCAGGACAGCGACAGCCACACGAAGGGTGCGCATGAGGGCTCCAGTGCGAGGGTGATGCGCGAGAGAAGGCGGGCGCGACCCGAAGGCGCGGAAGGGGGCTATACCTCGCGACAACCCGGCAGCCCACCAGACCGCATCCGCAGCCGCCGGGAACCCACCCTCGCCTGCAGCATCCAACGGGCCTGGTCGGCGTCCACGTCGGCCCCTCTCACTCATGGAGCCCCGACGTGACCCACCTCGAAACGGACGGCTACCTGCTCACCACGCACGATGTCTACGCCCAGGCCGCCAGCGACCCGGACGCCTCCTTGTGCTGCACCACCAGCCCCGTCTGGGCCCTGCCCGGCCTGGTCGTGCCTCAGCAGATGCTGGAGATGAACTACGGCTGCGGTACGACCGTGCATCTCGGCGACCTGCGCGACGACCAGACCATCCTCTATGTCGGGGTCGGTGGCGGCCTGGAGGCCCTGCAATTCGCCTGGTTCGCACGGCGCCCAGGTGGCGTCATCGCCGTCGACCCGGTCGCACAGATGCGGGAAAAGGCGGCGGAAAACTTTGCCATCGCAGCCCAGGCCAACCCCTGGTTCGACCCCAGCTTCGTGTCCATCATCGACGGCAGCGCCCTGGCCTTGCCCATCGACGACCAGAGCGTGGACATCGCCGCCCAGAACTGCCTCTTCAACATCTTCACGGGCGACCACCGCCGCCTGGCCCTGCGGGAGATCAGCCGCGTGCTGCGCCCCCACGGCCGCCTCATCCTCTCCGACCCGATCTCGCCGATCCCGATGCCCGAACACCTCGCCCAGGATCAGGTCCTGCGCGCCCGCTGCCTGTCGGGGGCGCCCACCTATGACCAGTATATGGCCGACCTGGTGGCCGCCGGCTTCGGCACCATCGAGGTCCGCCGCCGCATGCCCTACCGGCTGCTGGACGCCCGCCGCTACGAACTCGACGCCAACCTGATGCTGGAGAGCGTCGAGGTCGTGGCCATCAAGGACCCCGTCCCCGCGGACGGCGCCTGCATCTTTACGGGCCGCACCGCCTTCTACATCGGAGACGACGAGTTCTTCGATGATGGCAAGGGCCACCACATGCTCAAGGATCTGCCCCTGGCCATCTGCGACAAGACCGCCGCGGCCCTGTCCGCCCTGGGCCGCAGCGACATCGTGGTCACCGACAGCACCTGGCACTACGCGGGTGGAGGCTGCTGCTAAGCTACCGGCCCGCCTGCCCTCACAGAGAGAAGAGAGACCCCGGATGACCCGACGAACGCTGAGTCGCAAACTGGCCCAAGCACAGGCGGTGCTCGAATTCGGCTGCGGCACGGGGCGGCTCGCTGCTCGCATGCTCAGCGAACAACTGCCGGCCGACTGTGTCACTTGAGACGGGCCCAAGGTCAGCGGGTCTGGAGCCCAGAAAGGCCCGGCAGGCCGCGCTCCCCCACCGAGAGCGCGGCTCCGCCGACCCTGCTCAGACCGGCACCAACGACACCCGCGTGTCGTAGAAGCTGGTCGACCCACCAATGGGATCGGTCAGGCAGACATCACCCAGGACCGGATCCAGCATCAAGGCGGCGTTGGTACACAGACCCTTGCCACGGCGTCGCTCGCCAGGCACGACCGTGCCGTCGATGACGATGTCCCGAGCGCCGTTGGCCCAGTGGCCGTAGTGCCAGCTCACGCCGACGGTACCTGGGCGGATGAGCTGGGACACCTTGACCTGACCCACCATGTCCTTGGTCTGGCCATTGAGCAGATCCCAGACGCCAGCGGGGTTGGACCGCGAGACCACGCGGACCTCTTGGCCGTCGTGAAGGCCCAGGGCCGTGGCATCGCTGGCGGCCACGATGACGTGGTTCTGGGGCCGACAGTAGGTCTGTGTCCAGTAGTTGCCAATCGTGCGCGAGTGCCCGCCCAGAATGTCCTTGTTGGTGATCAAGGCCAGCTCGTGGTTGCCTTGCTCGACGGGGGTTCCCGCGCAGTCCAGGGGCGGCTCGTAGTGTGCGACCCCAGAGAAGTGCTTGCCCGACATGGAGTTCCGGGCCATGGCGACCGGTTCCGAGAAGCAATTGAACTGACCCTTGTAGGCGTGCGCGATGTAGGGCGGCTTCCATCCCTTGTCCGCCGCCTGGAAGCGACCCCCGCGGTTGAGCAGGGTGATCACCCGCAGCCACCACTTCTCGCCGACCGCGGCCTTCCAGCGCTTCTCGTCGAAGACCGCCGTGGGAAGGTGCCCTCGGGCCGCCAGGAAGATCCGATGTTCTTCGGCGTCAGCCTGGGGCAACTCCTGGCCGGGCTTGTCACCCTTGGCCAGGTTGGCGGCCAGGCGCAGGTACCAATCTTCGCCGTGCAGGAAGTCGCCTCCCTCGGCGAAACCACCCTTGCCAAAGCCCGGAAGAGACAGCTTCTCAGCGATGGCGAGCATGATGCTCTCCATATTGATGGGCTGCTCGACGCCGAAGACCGTGCAGGTGTCGGCGAAGGGGGCCACAACCGGCTGCCGCAGCTTCGAGCCGGTGACCGCGACATCGGGGCTCTGGTGGGGTGTGCCCCAGCGCTCCCAGATCGCGGTGTCGGGGAAGATGTAGTCGCAGTACATGCTGGTCTCGCCAACGGTCACATCGCAGGCGAAGAAGAGCGGCAGACGTTCGGGATCTGACACATAGGCCATCATCGCCTGCCCACCGGGCACGGAGTACACCGGTGTGCCCTTGTGCAGCATCAGCGCCTTGAGCGCGTAGGGATAGCCCATGGCGGATGAGGGCAGGACCTCTTGGTAGAGGCTCCCCGTGAACGGGTAGAAGGGCCGCTTGGCGGGGTACTGACCCGTAAACAGCGTGGTGTCCTCGAAGTGGACGCCTTCGCGGTTGACCTTGAGGCCAAAGGCCGCCAGCTTGCCGGGGTGCATGCCCTTGACGATGTTGAAGGGACCGTGCTTGCTACCGTCTTCGTGCCAGTGGCCGCCTCCCTTCATCATCCCGCCCTGCCAGTCGGCATTGCCGAGCAGGACATTGAGCATGATCACAGCCAGGCCATTGTAGAAGCCGCTAGTGTGTTGCACGACACCCCGGTACATCTCGACCGCGGCCGCCTTGCCGTGACGGGTCAGCTCACGCGCGACCTCGATGAGGTCATCTTCATCGACCCCAGCCAGATCACACCACTCGCTCACGCTATGCTTGTCGGCCTCGGCCCGGTACAGCGACAGTGCCGAAATGTACTTGATCCCATTGAGCTCGCCCTGGACGAACAGGTCACCCTCTGCCGGGCTGTCCCCCTCGGGGGTAAAGGCGCTCAGCTCGGTGTTGCGGGACACAACGAAGCTGTCCTCGGCTTCCATGCCCACGTCCGTCGCCCGCAGGTAGGCCACCGGCTGGCCACTATCGTCCAGGCGAACCAGCCAGGGCGCCGTGGACCAGCACAGCTCGCCGTCGGCCTTGGCGGCCTTGCGGTTGGCGTTCTCCAGGAAGGTCTTGTCGAAGCGACCCTCGTCCATCATCACCTTGGCCATGGCCAGGGCAACCGCGGCGTCCGTACCCGGTCGCAGCGCCAACCACTTCCAGGCCTTGGATGCGGTGTGGTGGGCTCGTGGGTCGACGACGACGATCCGCATGCGATTGTTGGAGATTCCCTCGACGATCCGCTCCGTCATATTCGTCGGTCCGAAGTTCGCTTCGAAGGGCGAAGTGCCGAAGTAGATGATGAACTCGGAATTCAGCGAGTCCGGCTTGAGGTGGTGCTTGCCCTTGCCCCACTTGCCCTGGCCCTTGTAGGGCACAGTCGACTGGTTGTAGGCGATGTGGTGAGACTGTTCACATACAGTCGTGTGCTCGAACCAGTTGACCGAGCCGAAGCCACCGTTGACAAAGCGCTTGGCAAACTCCTTGCGCCCATGCTCGATGCGACCCGCCAGGAAACAGAACTGGTTGTTGACAGTACCCAGGTCCGGGTGGTCCGGGTCGATGAGCAGGTCGAGGTGCGCGGCGTGCGCCGCCTTGAAGTCCGCGATGCTCATGCTGCCCTTGGCGACAGCCTTGGCGTCGCCGGACATGGCCTTCATGACAGAGGCGTCACGTGCCTTCCAGGTCTCCTTGAGTCCCGGCACCACGCGGTCCGCCTCGCCCGGCACGCTCGAGAAGAGCTTGCCGCCGTTGACCAGCTCGGCGATGGCCTGGTCGAAGGGCACGCTGACCCACTTGTTCTCACCGCGCTTGCCGGCGCGCTTGAGCACGGTCTTGATGCGGTAGGGATCGTAGAGGGTCTGGATGCCGGCCTGTCCCTTGGGGCAGAGCTTGCCGTCCACCAGCGCAGCCTCGGCCGGCGAGGTCTCCATGGGCATGTGGGGCAGCATGGTCTGCGGTCCGTATGGGTTGCCGTCGATCTTGGCCAGCACGCCGTCGTAGACCTTGCACTTGATCGGGCAGGAGTTGTGGCACTGCAAACAGACCGAGTGGATGACGTGCTCGGGCTTGGCCAAGGGGTAGGTCCCCGCACTGGCCCCCGCGGTGCCGGCCAGGGCGTTTCCCGAGCGGGTGGCCTGGTGGAGGGCGACGGCGGCGACGCCACCGGTGACGGCGCTGGCGGCCATGAACTGGCGGCGATTCAGGCCGGCCTGTGGCTTGTCGGATGCGACGTCAGGATCGGTCTTCTTGGTCGTGGGGAGCTGCTCAGACATGGCGGGCCTCCTTGGCGACGTCACCGTCGCCTGGGTCGGTCGAGGGGAGCAGCGGCAAGACGGCGGTACCGATGGCGAAGACGGCGCTTCCCAAGGCCACCACGAAGGCCACGATCATCCACTCGAAGCTGGACGGCAGGTAGTTGAACTGCAGGTGAGGGGACACATAGGCTTCCTGCAGACCTTGGATCTGGGGGAAGGTCAGCGGTGGGATGACGATGTTGAGTCGAACCGACAGGAAGGTCAGGGCGATGAGAGCGCCCGCCAGGGCCAGGGCAGCCGGCCGCTTGCGCTGGGTCAGCAGCAGACCCAAGGGAATGAGCGTGCCTAGCAGCAGGTGGACGATCCAGAAGTTCCACCAGTAGGGACCGGTCGTGATGGCCGCGAAGACTGCGACCTCCTGGCTGTTGCTGTTCCACAGGGGGATCGAGAACTCGGCCCACTCCAGGATGATGTCGAAGCACAGCAGACCAAGCAGGATCTGGCTGAGCAAGCGGGTCGTGGCCTTGAACTGTTCATCACGCTTGGGCCACACCAGCCAGTAGATGGCCAGCAGCAGGGCTGCACCGGACACCAGGGCACCGGTCAGGAACAGGATCGGAACCAGACTGGAGTGCCAGAAGGGCTGCGCGCCGACAGTGCCGAAGAGGGCGCCGACGCCGCCGTGAAAGGCGATCGCCAGGGGCACGCCGATCAGGGCGAGACGGCGAACCCAGACCTGGGCCGTGGGCACGGGGATGCGAGTCAGGGCTCGGGCGATGGCGCCGCGCGGACCGGACAGCTTCACCCACGGGCGGGTGGGCTCGACCATGGCCAGGACCGTCTCGACGGTGAGCAGACCGAAGTAGGCGGTGTAGAGCCACACCATCCAGGCCATCATGGAGCGGAAGTTGGGGCGCAGCATGACTTCCCATGCGCGGAACATATGGCCGAGGTCGAACCAGATGCTCACGAGCGCCATGATGAGCGTACACAGAGCCGTGAACAGAGCCAGCGGGCCCAGCGGCTTGAGCAGCTTGACCTGTCCGATGTAGACAACCGCGGACAACAGGAAGGCACCGGCCGAGAGACCGATGAAGTAGATGTACGACGCGACCCACAGGCCCCACGGGATGTAGGAGCCATAGGCGGCCAGTTCATGGCCCGTGGTGAGGCGCTGGTAGACGCCGACGACGCCGATGGCCGCGAGGACCAGCCAGGCGAGTGCGAGGACAGGCTTCTTCATGTTGGCTCCAGCTCAGGAGAGGTAGAAGGTGCGGGGACTGGTGCCAAGCTCTTCCTTGAGGTGCATCACCCTGGGAGAACCGGCCAGCTCGGCAATGAGCGCATGGGAATCGGACAGGTCACCGAAGTAGGTGGCGCCGCCGATGCACGTGTTCGTGCAGCTCGGCAACATGCCGGCTTCAAGGCGGTTTACACAGTAGGTACACTTGCGCGCATTGCCCACCGGGCTCTTGTCACTGTGTGGGATGCGCTGGCGCTCCACACCGTTCTCGAAGGCTGGGCGGTGGATCTCGTAGGGCTGGCCGGGGTGGGCCGACAGGTCGGTGTGTTCTTCGCCGAAGTCGAAGGTCCGGGCCTGGTAGGGGCAGGACACGATGCAGTAGCGGCAGCCGATGCACGCGTCATAGTCGATGACGACGATGCCGTCGGGACGTCGCCAGGTCGCCGACACCGGGCAGACGTTGACGCAAGGGGGCTCTTCGCACTGCATGCAGGGGCGAGGGAGCCACCGCAGGCGAGCGTGCGGGTACTCCCCGACCACCTCTTCCGTGACCGGGCGGTAGACGACACCCGGTGGGAGGGCGTTCTCAGCGATGCATGACACCGTACAGGCGTTGCATCCGACACACTTCTCAAGGTCGATGGCCATGGCCCAGCGGCGATCCTCGACGGGCTTGTCGAGCGCCCGCTTGAGGTCGGCCCGCATCCGCTCGAGGATGTTCTCGCCGATGTTGGCGTCTGTACGGTTCATGTTGGACTCCAGAAATGGTCTTGTTCAGAAGCCGGCTTGCATGCGCAGGAAGACGCCGTGGGATGGCGTGTCCGGAGCGCTCTCGGCGGTTACGCGCTCGTAGGTCGCGGCGGCGAGGACCTTCTTGTAGAACTGGTGACTCACACCACCAACGATCTTCGTCGTGGCGTCATCGCTGACCGAGGTGTCCGGGTCGAAGCGGTCGAAGCGCGCCAGCACATTGACCAGGTCAAGCTTGCCGACCATCAGGGTCGTGCCCAGGCCGGAACCGGTCACGCCGCCCTGGCTGCTGCCGTAGTACTCGCCCCAGGCACCGGCGAAGTCCGACTTGAAGCCGACCGCGCCAGCGAACTGCATGCGGGCATCGCCATTGGGCACGCCGCTGTAGGACACGAAGCCAGAGATCGGCAGGGTCATCCCGTCGGACTTGGACAATGGGTCCACGGTCAGGCGGGCCTGGCCGGTCTTGCCAGCATCGACCTCGGGGCCGCCGTAGCCTTCGCCGTTGACAGCGGAGACCTGCCAACCGACCAGCCCGCCAGCGTGCTTGCCCATGACGTGAACGCCAAGATCCGCCGAGTGAAGCTGCTTGAACTCGTCGGTCATGGCCTTGGCCACGAAGCGGTGACCGAACAGGTCGTCGTAGAAACCGATCCACGGGGTCGCGGCGGATCCGATGCGGATCTTGACCCCGTCAACGGGGGTCTTCCACTGCAAGTAGGCGTACTTGACGAAGACGCGGGTCTTGGTGTCCTCGGGCACGGCGACGCTGCTGGTCGCGCCAGTGGTCGGGTCTACGATGTCGATGGTCTGGCTCTTCTCACGACCGACATCGGTGGTCAGCCGGATCATCAGCGTGTCGTTGAGCTTGGCCTTGGTCGTGAAGTAGAACCGGTCCATGTCAAAGGCGCTGGCCTTGGCGCCGATGTCGTAGTCGTAGTGGAAGTAGGTCTTGCCACTGAGTTTGATCTCGGGCCCATCCTCGCCCGCCAGGGCGGCGGTGGGAGTGGAAGCCAGAGCAGCCAGCGCGGCGGCGGCGACGAAGAGCTTCTTGGACATGAGTCCTCCAGGGGTGGATGGCCAGAAGAGCAAGCCGCGTGCCAGTACCTTGGCCGCGAGCCCGATGCAGGAGGGACGCCAGGAACGGTGTGCTCGCCCTCATCTCGGTGCGTCAGCTCGTCACCCCCCGGTAGCGTCGCCAAGGTGCAATTGTTACCGATTGGTAACGACAAGAGGACGCCCCCGATGCCCACACACCGCAGCCAGACGCAAGTCGAGATGCAGGGGCTGGGTGCGCTCGACACCTGGCAGCTCAGGGCAGGGCTGTGACCGCCGTAAACCCAGGTGCCACCGGCGCACCAGGAAAGGGCCCCATCCTGGCGGCCGTGATCGCTCCCTCGCAGGGCTACGCCGGTGACGTCGCCTTTGCCCTCCCCCACCCCGATGGGGTCCAGGCCGGGGCGCTCACCGCGCGTGGAACGCCCTCGCCCGCAGCTCGCGGCCTGGCCTTGCTCGGACGCCGGTCCAAGCCTGGGCCACCAGCCTGGAGAACCGCGCTAGAAGGCGATTTGGTCCCGGGCGCCACCGTCACGGCCGCCGTGGATGTGCTGATCCGGGGTCTGAAGCCCTGGCCCACCACCGCACGGGCGGCCGGCGGGATCGAAGCCTCGACACGAGCCGCGTCGCTGCGGCTGCGTTGCTTCGCGGCGGCCCATGCCCCCGGCGGACCCGCCTGGGTGCCCGAACTCCAGGGCGGCCTGCCGCCTGGCTTCGACCCCAGCCAATGGGCCGCTGGCACCGACATCCCCGAACCGTTGACAGACCGATTGGTGCCGACCCTGGTGCAGGGCGGGCTGCTGCCCTGGGCCGAGGACGCCTGGAAGTGGTTGCGCAGTCAGCCCTTCTTGATTCGTCGGCGCTTGCAGGTGGGCATCGAGCAGGACCACGTAGACAAGGGCGCGTCCTGGGTCCGCCTGGACCACGCTCTTCGCTACCGGAGCACGCGATGAACCGCCGACCGCTGTTGTGGGTCCTGCTGGTGTTCGTGCTGGGCGTGGTCGTGGCCATGCTCGTACCGCGGACGCTGCTTCGGAGCCCGGTCGGTCCCACCGCCCAGGACAAGCAGGTCGAGCAGAACGAGCAGGACGAGCAGGACGAGCAGGTCGAGAATCCCGTCGTGGGCGACAGAGCGGTGGATGGACCCACAACCGCGCTGGCGCCACGTAAACCCGACGCAGGTGCCAGGGCGAGCTACCGCGTCCTGCTCTCCGCCATCTGGAGCCCATCCGACGGCTACGAACGCGTCAGCGGCCTGGTGAGCTGCCTGGAACGTGAGCTGGGTGGCACCGTCGCGCTGGTCCAGCGACGCACCTACGCCGAGGCGAACGCACGCATCGCCAGCGGCGACATCGACATCGCGCTGATCTGCACCGGGGCGACCGGCGACCGGGCGGTCCGCCAACAGATGGACGCGCCCTACCGGCTGAAGTTCCGGCGAGGGGCCAGCTACCGGGCGGTCGTCGTGGTGCGATCGGCCGATCCGGCTGGCAGCCTGGACGACCTGAAGGGCAGCAGCGTCGCGTGGGTGGATGTGGACTCACTCACGGGGTATATGGCCTTGCGGGCCGACTTTGAGAAACGCGGACTCGACCTGGAGACCTGGTTTGGGTCCGGGACCTTTACCCATGGTCACGACCGATCGGTCCGGGCCGTCGCGGTGGGCCTGGTGCGGGCGGCCTCGGTGGACGAAGAGGTGCTCCTCCAGTCCGAGTACCGTGACCAGGTGCGAGTCCTGTGGCGATCCAAGGAGTTTCCCTCTCCGCCCATCCTGGCGCGGCGCGGCCGACCCGAACTGAGATCGGCGCTCGACCGCCTGGCCACGCAGCCCGCGTGCTTCACTGCGCTGGGTGCCGTGGGCCTGGAACCCTCGGCCTGGGCCGTGTACGACGACGTCGATCTCGCCCAGCCATGACCGAGTCCTAGGCATGCTCAAGCTCCGCCCGCGATCGCTGCGCAACCGCTTCATCCTGGTGATGCTGACCGCGTCGATCTCCTTTGGGATCGCGGTGAGCGGCGTGAGCTTCCAGGAGATCCACGAGGCCCTGCGAAGTCGCAGCCAGGAAGCAGCGGCATCGGCCTTGGACTCGCAGAGTCGGGGCCTGGCGGACCTGGTCCTGGTCGAGGACGATCTGGGCTTGCGCGAGGCCCTGCACCGGCTGGTCCAGGTCAATCCTCGCTGGCTGGGGGTCGCGGTGTTCGACCAGCAGGGATCCGTGCGGGCCTTCGCCGGCCGGTGGTTGCCGGGCAGCCTGCGTGGGGCCAAGGTGCTCGACCAGCTCCAAGGCAAGCGCCCGACCTCACAAGTCCAGACCGTGCTGTCCACCAGCCTGCTGGGATCCCGTCTGGGCAATGTGCGGGTGCTGTTGGATCTGGCGCCCGACTACCTGGCCGCTCGCGCCGCGGTGCTGCGGCTGTTGGTCGCGATGTCGGTGCTCACCGTGGCAGGGGTCGCCGTCGCGGCTCTGCTCGGTCGCTGGCTGACCGCACCGATCGAGCAGATGGTGCGACAGGTCCAACGCATCGAGAAGGGCGATCTCGGCGCACAGCTCCCCGTTCCAGCCACCGCGGACGAGGTCGCGGTGCTGGCCGTCGCCCTGAACCAGATGTCCGTCGCCTTGCAGCACGCCAGGACCGAGCGTGACCGCCAGGAAAAGGCCATGGTCGCCATCGAGAAGCTCTCGGCGGTCGGTGCGATGGCGGCGGGGGTCGCGCACGAGGTCAGCAACCCCCTCGGCGGAGCCCTCTCCCTGGCCCGCCGGCTCCAAGCCGGAGACCTGAAGGTCGAACGCCGAGAGCGCTACTTCGGCCTGCTGATCGACGGCCTGGAGCGCGCCTTGCGCGTGCTCAAGGACCTGCTCGCCTTCGCGCGCACCGACATCCAGGCCAGCTCCACTTTCGGGCTGGCCGACCTGGTCGCCAGCAACGTCGCCCTGGCTGGGGCCTCGGCCAAGATCCAGGTGCGCGTTGTCGGCGGGCCAGATATCGAGGTCCACCTGCCTCGGGATCCAGTCGAGCAGGCCCTCTCCAACCTGCTCCTCAACGCGCTGCGAGCGGCCGCCCACAGCGTCGAGGTGCGCTGGCAAGTGCATCCAGGCTCGGTTCCAACAGCGCCCGGGCGGGTGGTAATCGACATCCTCGACGACGGACCGGGCATCCCGGCCGATCAGCGCGAGCGCGTCTTCGAGCCCTTCTTCACCACGGCACCGCCGGGCCAAGGCACGGGCCTGGGCCTGTCCGTGACACGCTCGGTGCTAACCGCGATGGGCGGTCGGCTGGAGCTGCTCGATCGAAGCCTGGTCGAGGGTACGGGCCCCACCGGGACCATCGCTCGCGTCATTCTGCCCCTCTCCTCCCCGGAGCCTGACGATGGCACTTGATATCCTGCTGGTCGACGATGAACCCACCCTGCTGGTGTCCCTGGGAGACCTGATCGAGGACGCCGGCTACACCGTCACTCGCTACGAGGACGGCGCGGCGGCAGCCAGAAGCCTGCACCCGGGGCGCTACGACGTCGTGCTGACCGATGTGCGGCTCCCGGGCATGGACGGTCACGCGCTCGCCCGCCTCTCGCTCTCGCTGAAGCCGGCCCCCGCCGTGATCCTGATGACGGCCTTCGGCGAGGTCCCGCGGGCCGTCGAGATGATGTCGCTGGGCGCCCGCGACTACCTCACAAAGCCAATCGACGAGACCATGCTGCTCAGCAAGCTCGCCCTCATCGCCCAGCAACAGTTGCCCGCAAAGGGGGACGAACAGGTCGTCGCCGAGGCTCCCGAGATGATCGAGGTCCTTCGCCTCGCGCGACGCCTGGCGCGCAGCGACCTGCCCATCTTGATCCACGGCGAGACTGGCAGCGGGAAGGACATCGTGGCGTCCTTCATCCACCGTCACTCGTCCCGCAGCAGTGGCCCCTTCGTCCCCGCCAATTGCAGCGCGATGCCCCCCGACCTGATCGACAGCGAGCTCTTCGGCCACGAGCGCGGTGCCTTCACCGGTGCTCACAGCGCACGGGCCGGCTGGTTTCGAAGTGCGGATGGCGGCACCTTGTTTCTCGACGAGGTGGCCGAGCTGCCGACCTCTGCCCAAGCCCGCCTCTTGCGCGCCTTGGAGACCGGCGTGGTGCGACCGGTCGGAGCCGACCGCGACGTGCGCGCGGATGTGCGCCTGGTCGCCGCGACCAACGCGGACCTGGGGGCGATGGTGCGCAAGGGGCGGTTCCGGGACGACCTGCTGTTTCGCCTGCGCGGCTTCGATCTGGTGGTGCCGCCCCTGCGTCGTCGGCCCGAGGACATTCGGGTCCTGGCGCAGCGCTTCCTTCGGGCCGCTGTCGACCGCCTGGGCGGGCCCGACCGGCACCTGGACGAGGCCGCCCTCTCGGCCCTCCTGACCTGGCACTGGCCCGGCAATGTGCGCGAGCTGCGACACGCCATCGAGACCGCCGCTGTCCTGGCTGACGGACCCTTGATTCGCGTGAGCGACCTGCCCGCGGCGCTGGCGAGGGACACGTCAGGGAACGCGTCGAGCGACACCGACCCACCGACCGCCACGCTCGACCTTCGAGACGCGACCCGCAAGGTCGAGGTCGTCCAGATCCGGCGGGCCCTGGTGATCAGCGAGGGCAACCGCGAGGGCGCGGCCGGGCTGCTGGGCATCTCTCGCAAGCACCTCTGGGAGCTGATGCGCCGAGATGGGATCAAGGGGTGAGGGACGCGAGAGCACTCAACGCCAGCGCCCACCGCTTGCGACCGCTCAGCACGCCCTCGCGACCGTTCGCCCAGCTCAAAGGCACCATCAGGGCCACTTGAGGTCATGGAGCTTCCACCCCGGAGGTTCCTGTGAAGCTCGACATCGTCATCGTCTACGTCCCTCGCTACATCCACGGCCACGCCACGCAGTTCGTGCCGCCCGTGACCGGCATCCACCTGGCGGCCTTGACCCCGCCCGACATCGAAGTGCGCGTGGTCCACCAGCAGCTCGACCCGGTCATGGGAGGGCAAGAGATCATCGAGACCGACGCCGATGTCGTCGCGCTGAGCTTCTTCTCGGGCTTTGCGACCGAGGCCTACCGCCTGGCGGACGCGCTGCGTGCCCGAGGCAAGACCGTGATCGCCGGCGGCCCCCACGCCACCTTCTGGCCCGACGAGGCCCTGCAGCACTGCGACAGCGTGGTGATCGGCGAGGCCGAGAGCGTCTGGGTCGAGGTCCTGCGCGACGCCGAGCACGCCAGCCTGCACCCCGTCTACCGGGGCACCGCGCTCCCGCTGAGCGGGCTGCCGAGACCTCGCTACGATCTGCTTCCTGACCAGTTCGTCGTGCGCCGCGTGGTTCAGGCCACCCGCGGCTGCCCCTTCTCGTGCAGCTTCTGCACCGTGCCGGGCCTCCAGCCGGGCTTTCGCACGCGCCCCATCGACGAGGTGCTGCGCGACGTGGCCCACGAGGAGCCCGACTGGACCTGGTGGCAGCGTCGGGTGGCCTGGTTCTGGGACGACAACCTGCTGGTGAACCGACGCTGGTCGCGCGATCTGCTGACCGGCATGGCCGGGATGAAGCGGTGGTGGCTGACCCAGGCCAGCATCGACATCACGCGGGATCCCGCCCTGCTGGACCTGCTGGAGAAGAGCGGCTGCATCGGCATCTTCCTGGGGATCGAGAGCCTGCAGAGCAGCTCCCTGGCCGAGGCCGGCAAGCGCCAGAATCGGGTGACCGAGTATCGCGATGCCATCGCCGCCCTGCACGACCGCGGGATCTGCGTGATGGCCGGCTTCATCGCCGGCTTCGATCACGACGACCGCGACAGCGTGGTCGCCATGGCCGACCAGCTCCTGGACCTGGGCGTGGACGTGCCCTTCCTGTCGGTCCTCACCCCCTTCCGCGGCACGCCCCTGTGGGACCGCCTGTTGGCCGAGGACCGGCTGCTGCTGGACCGGGGCTGGGGCCATAGCAACGGCTACAATGTCGCCTTTCGGCCAACCAGGATGAGCCCCCAGGCGCTGCTGGACGCCCACCGAGCGCTGTGGCAGCGGGCCTTCTCGCCGGCCCACACCGCGCGCCGGATCGCCCGCGCCCGCCGCCTGCACCCCGGAGCCGCCATGATGTCCACCGTCATGAACGGCTTCTACGGCAAGAAGGCGCTCACCGGCAACCTGCCGACAACGGCTCAGGACTCGGCTCAGGACTCGGCACAGGACTCGGCACAGCAGACGCGAACCTGTACCGCCACAGCCTTGGCCATCGCGAGCTAGTCAGACGGCACGCAATAGGTTCTTTTCGTGACCCTCTGGCTCCACACCCTGCGCGCCCTCGCCGAGCCGCGGCGTGCCGTGCCGATCGGTGTGGTCAGCGCGGCGATGATCTACGCCCAGCAGTGGTTCACGCGGGACCTGCTGGCCGTAGCCCTGGCCTTTGCCATGGCCAGCTACTTCCTGGCCGTCGCCCCGTGGGCCTGGCGCCGCCTGTTCCCACCCGGCGCGCCGATCCGGCTCGACCGCCTGGCGCTCTACGTGATCATCGGCGGCGTGCCCTCCGTGATGGGCTGGCTGGTGCCACGCTGGTCTGGGCTGGGCGCCACCTTCCTCACCGCCGGCGTCAACGCGCTGGTCGTGGCCACCTTGTTCTGGGTCGGCGGCTGGGGTCTGGCTCGTGACATCGACCTGGAAGGCGGCATGCTCCGGGCCCAAGCCCGCGCCGAAGACATGGCTCGCCAGGCCGAACAGGCCCAACTCCTGGCCCTGCGCGCCCACCTCGACCCCCACTTCCTCTTCAACACCCTCAACGCCATCGCCGAGTGGACCCGCGAGGACCCCGCCGTCGCCGAGGCCGCCATCCTGCGCCTCTCGAAGCTCCTCCGACAGGTCACCGAGGGCGTGCGTGTGCCGTCCTGGCCGCTGGCTCGCGAGCTGGACCTCGCCCGTGCCGTGTGGGACCTCTACGCCATCCGCGATCCCGAGCGCTTCGTGATCCAGTGGCAGGTGCCGCAGCCTGTGCCCGCGGTCGAGGTGCCACCCCTGGTGCTGCTACCCGTGGTCGAGAACGCCGTCAAGCACGGCCCCGCGGCGGGTCACAACGGCGTGCTGCGCCTGGAGGTACAGGGCCATCGCGTCACGGTCAGCAACCCCGGTCCCTACACCGGTCCCCGCCGAGGTGGCGAGGGGCTGGAGCTGGTACGTCGGCGCCTGCACCTGGCCTGTGGCGACGCAGCGCGCTTCGACATCAAGAGCG